>JBASOB010000592.1:0-2792 GCA_049657865.1 Mobilitalea sp. | reverse complement strand
GAGTACCTTTGTATATGATCCAATTGCACACTGGGTATGGGGCGGTTCGGGAGAAAATGCAGGATGGCTGAAACAATTAGGCGTACAGGATTTTGCAGGCGGTCTTGTTGTCGAGGTTAATTCCGGTGTTTCCGGACTTGTTGCCGCTATCATGCTAGGGAAAAGAAAAAGAACGAATCCAGAGCCTCATCATGTTCCAATGGCTGTCTTAGGCGGTGGTATCCTATGGTTTGGCTGGTTCGGCTTCAATGCCGGAAGTGCACTTGCTATGAACGGAAGCGCTGTGACTGCTTTTCTGACAACGAATTCAGCTGCCGCTGCCGGAGCTATCTCTTTTGCACTTTTCGAGTGGTTAATCCATAAAAAGCCTACTGCCCTAGGAACAATAAGCGGTGCTATTGCAGGGCTCGTCGCAATTACGCCTGGAGCCGGATATGTAACTCCTATGTCTTCTTTATTGATCGGTTTTGTCGGGGGTGCGCTCAGTTTTATAGCAATTGTTTTCTTAAAATCAAGGCTTCATTACGATGATACACTTGATGCCTTTGGCTGTCACGGTGTTGCCGGTATCTGGGGAGTAATCGCCACTGGTATTTTTTCTTCCAACGCTGTTAATTCTTCGGCTGCCAATGGTTTAATTTATGGTAATTTCGAATTATTCAAAGTTCAGTTAATTGCTGTTGGAGCCTGTGTAATCTATGCCGCTACTGCTACTTTTGTAATTCTTAAAGTAATGAGTTTATTCATGAATCTCAGAACAACAAAAGAGGAGGAATCTCTTGGCTTAGATATCTCCTTACATGGTGAAAATGCCTACAATGGTTTTTAGTAAACATACTATGACATGCTACCTAAATGTGTTATAATAATTCAAACAGAAAAAGGAGTAACGCTTATGGGAGATAAAATAACTAAAGTAGATATTATCACATCTCAAACAAAACTTGACGATTTAATAGAAGCACTAGATAAGATAGGTATTACTGGCATGACAGTATCAAATGTCTTAGGATGCGGGATACAAAAAGGCCACAAAGAATATTACCGTGGAACGGAAGTCGATGTTAAACTATTACCCAAAGTAAAAATAGAAATTGTAATAGCCAATGTCCCCTTAGATGCAGTCTTAGAAACCACGAAAAAAGTGTTGCATACCGGGAATATCGGTGATGGCAAAATATTTATTTACGATGTATCCAATGTAATCCGAATCAGTGATAATGCCGAAGGAAAATTAGCTCTTTAACAAGCCGGAAGACAGTAATACTTGAAATTCAGGTGTTCCTCTCTTCCTTTTTCATGACAAGTCTTGATGTTTGAAGTCCTATCTTGATATTTTGCAACTAATCTAGGAACATTTATAAAATTCCCTTGCAAATTCAAGAATATACGATACAATAGAAATGGCGATTATTTTTAAGCATGAACGAAAAGCAAGTCATTTAGGAGGTTTCACATGATACAGGCAAGTAATATCACATTAAGATTAGGAAAGCGTGCCTTGTTCGAAGATGTAAACATTAAGTTTACCGAAGGCAACTGCTACGGTTTAATTGGTGCAAATGGTGCCGGCAAGTCTACGTTTCTTAAAATATTAACTGGACAACTTGAGCCCAGTAAAGGCGATGTCTTCATCACACCAGGCCAAAGATTATCATTTTTACAGCAGGATCATTATAAATTTGATTCTTATGAAGTATTAAATACAGTAATTATGGGCAATAAACGTCTCTACGAAATTATGCAGGAGAAAGAAGTCATCTACGCAAAAGAAGATTTCACGGAAGCTGACGGAATTCATGCAAGTGAACTCGAAGGCGAATTTGCCGCAATGGACGGATGGGAAGCAGAATCCGTAGCTGCTGCTCTCTTGAACGGTCTAGGAATCGAATCCGAGCTTCATTATAAGAAGATGGAAGAATTAAATGGTGGTCAGAAGGTTAAAGTATTATTAGCTCAGGCATTATTTGGTAATCCTGATATTCTTTTACTCGATGAGCCTACGAACCATTTGGACTTAGAAGCAATCCGTTGGTTGGAAGAATTCTTAATTAACTTTGAGAATACCGTAATTGTAGTATCCCATGATAGATATTTCTTAAATAAGGTATGTACTCATATCGCAGATATCGATTATGCTAAAATTCAGCTTTATTCCGGCAACTATGACTTCTGGTATGAATCCAGTCAGCTTATGGTGAAGCAGATGAAGGATGCAAACAAAAAGAAGGAAGAAAAGATTAAGGAATTACAGGAATTCATTCAACGATTCAGTGCGAATGCTTCCAAATCCAAACAGGCTACTTCTAGAAAGAAAGCTTTGGATAAAATCGAATTGGATGACATCAGACCATCCAGCAGAAAGTATCCTTACATTGATTTTAGACCAAGCAGAGAAATCGGTAATGAAGTATTAACGGTAGAAAATCTTACAAAAACTATTAATGGTGTTAAGATTCTCGACAATGTTTCCTTTATCATCGGCAAAGAAGATAAGGCCGCTTTTGTCGGTCCCAATACTTCAGCAACCACTACCTTATTTAAGATCATATCCGGTGAAATGGAACCAGATTCCGGTAATTATAAATGGGGCATCACAACAAATGTTTCTTATTTCCCGAAGGACAATACTGAACTTTTCTCAGGCGAAGAAACCATCGTTGATTTCTTAATGCCGTTCTCTCCTGAGAAGGATGTTACTTATATTCGTGGATTCATGGGCAGAATGTTATTTGCTGGCGAAGAAGGTTCTAAGAAGGTTAAAGTTCTCTCCGGTGGAGAACGTGTACGTG
>JBASOB010000591.1:0-2702 GCA_049657865.1 Mobilitalea sp. | reverse complement strand
AGTACGCTGTTATAACGACCTTGAAGGGCTAAGTGGAATACAGAATCAGCTCCAATCGGTCCAGCCACATCATATCCCTCAGCTATTAATTCATCGACAGCAGGAATGATGTGATTTACTTCTTCGGCTCCAAATAACCCGTGTTCTCCACCATGAGGATTCAAACCGGCTATTGCCATTGTCCCCTCTAAAACTCCTAGCTTACTTAGGACCTCCTTACATCTTTTTACATAATCTACGATTCTGTCTTTGGTTACCAGATCACATGCCTGACGCAGGGATACATGCCTTGTTAGAAAGAAGATTCTCATTCCATGCACTTCAAACATGGTCAGTGGATCTATGGTTCCAGTTAATGCAGCAAAGATTTCTGTATGTCCGATATAGTTTACATTCCCCGCTTTCAAGGATTCTTTATTGATCGGTGTTGTAGATATAGCTGCAACCTTTTTAGAATTGGCTAATTCAATACTTTTTGCGATATATTCATAGGCAGCTTGTCCACACATACCACTGACTTTACCCATCACAAATTTCTTCCTATCGATATTGTTCAGATCAATTAAATTTAATATTCCGGGATCATACATGCCTTCCTCAGGTTCCTGAATCAGATTAATCTTCACTTTGCATTTCGTGAAGGCAATCGCATCATCAATAATCTTTCTATCTCCAATCACTACGCAGCGAGCATTACGAATCACGTCTTGATTGCATATGGACTTAACTACTATCTCCGGGCCAATTCCTGCAGGATCTCCCATCGGAATAGCAATTAATGGTCTCATTGAGTTCGTCCTCCTTTATACTGGGATGATTGTAATTCGCATTTCATCTAATCGCTTCATTTCCTCCGCTGTAAACTTCTTATTCGTGATCACACCTGTATAATCAGATAAGTGATTCACCTTAATCAGTGCCTGTTTTCCGAATTTTGAACTATCTACCACGAGGTATTTTTCTTTTGAATTTTTACAAATTGTCTGTTTCAGCACTGCTTTATCCATTGTTGGAGTTAATACATTGAATTCCTCATCAATTGAAGTAGCTCCCAAAAAAGCAATATCAACTCTGAGATTCTTCATCATCTGATTCGCAAGAGCTCCGACCATACTTCCTGTGGATTTCTGTACCGTTCCTCCACAGATTATTAAATTAACACTGGCACTCATCAGCAGTCTCGCAATCTCAATATCATTCGTAACAATCGTTAATCCTACAATATCTTTAATTGCTCGTGCTATCTCAAAAGTTGTTGTTCCTGCATCCAAATAAACTGCATTTCCTTTTCTGATATACCCGGTGCATAACTCAGATATTCTTCGTTTTTCATCAATTTCCAAAGTTCTTTTCTCATTATAGGGTATTTCCCTTTTTATTACTGCCCCACCATGACAACGATCAATCCTTCCTTCTTGTCGAAGTTTTTCCAAATCTCTTCGAATTGTCATTAGGCTTACATCAAGTACTTTTGCTAATTCGTCTACTTGAACTGATCCATACTTGCTAATCAGGTCAATAATTTTAAGATGTCTTTCCGCTGGAAGCATATTCATCTCTCCTTTTCCATATGATTTTAATAAATATACTTTTTGAGATTTTTGCTGTCTATCATTATAGAACTGCTTCCAAATTGTTACTTTTTGTTCGTTTTTTTGTTCTAATCCTCTCGTTTGGATTATTTTATGTTTGTTTATGTTCTAATAATACATTTTTTGCATTCTCTTGTCAATATCAGGGCTGGTTCTGTCCGTTTTATTTATAGTTTACAGAATCACAAAAAATATCGAACATTCTCAATCAGTCAGTATCGTCAACTAATTATTATACCTGGTTCTATCTGCGTAAAAAGCAGTATTTACAAGGGGATTTATCATTTCCTGTAAATACTGCTTCTTTATCTAGCTCAACTACTTATTTCTGATAAATACTGACTCTTTGTCAGCATGCATCAATTATTCTTAATAAATAATGTTTCTTTGTCAGCATCCATCAATTATTTTTAATAAATAATGTTTCTTTGTCAGCATCCATCAATTATTTCTGATAAATATTTCTTGTTACTATATTTTAATAATTATAAGAGTTAAGTTTATCCATTCATTGCAACTTTCTTGCCATTTTTCTCAAAAATCTCTTTCACCTTCTGCAGTGACTGCTTACTTGGTTCTTTGGTATCAGATAATTTATACTCCAGTCCAAGTTCTTCCCATTTATATTCACCCATTTTATGAAACCCAAGAAGTTCGATTTTAGATACATTTGGAAAATGATCCAGATACAGGGAAAGCTGTTCAATTGCTTCCACATTATCGGTAAGATTTGGAACTAACACATATCGGATCCAGGTATTGATCTTATGATCTTTTAAATAGTCAAGCAATTCCAAGGTCGGCGCGAGAGAAACTCCTGTTACCGTATTATATACGTCAGGATCAAAGTTTTTAATATCTAGCATCACAAGATCCACATATTCAAGCAACTCTTTTACCGTATCATTCCATATATATCCAGAAGTATCGACTGCTATAGTAATTCCCTCCTGCTTCAGCATTTTGCTTAATTCAAGGATAAACTCTGCCTGTAGTAACGGTTCTCCTCCGGTAAAAGTTACACCACCACCCGAAAATTCCATATAGGATTTATACTTGACTATCTCCTCTAACAGCTCATTTGATGTATATTCAAGACCCTTTGCAACT
>JBASOB010000590.1:0-8657 GCA_049657865.1 Mobilitalea sp. | reverse complement strand
AATCCAAATTATTCTAGAAAGGACCGGCTGACCAAATGATAAATAAACGGCAAAAAGGAAGAATTAAGATGTCCCTGCGACTAAAACTCGCATTAGCCTCCATCCTTACATTATGCACAGCCTGTTGTTTGGCCTGTCTTTTGGTCGTGTTGGGTTTCTACTACTTGTATGAGGAACCGATGACAACTGGAGTTGCAGTCGTCATGTGTCTG
The DNA here is from genome assembly GCA_049657865.1 of Mobilitalea sp. Lineage (GTDB taxonomy): Bacteria > Bacillota > Clostridia > Lachnospirales > Lachnospiraceae > Mobilitalea. The sequence goes on along the minus strand of JBASOB010000590.1, from coordinate 8,445 downwards.
ATTGTATGTGCATTTACGATGATTCTTGGTGGTGTAGCTCTCTGGCACGAAGCGCTTTATGTAACGAATCCTATTAAGAAAATCAGTGAAGGCGTAAAAAAAGTATCGGATGGAGACTTTTCCGTACAGATAAAATTTACGAAAAGTCATAAAACAAAGAAAAAGAAATTATATTCGGATGAAATCGATGATCTTGCTTGTAATTTTAATAAAATGGCAAGTGAATTAAATGAAATGGATTATATGAGAAAGGATTTCATGAGCAATGTCTCCCATGAAATTAAGACGCCGGTTGCTGCAATCACAGGCTTTTCAGAAATACTGTTAGATGGAGGGCTAGAAGAAACGGAGCAAAAAGAGTATCTTACCTACTTAAACCTAGAATCGCTCAGACTCTCTAGGTTGTGTGACAATATGCTTCGAATGTCCAGACTGGATCACCAGATTATTGTGGACAGGAACCAGAAAGTCATGGTCGATGAGCAGCTCAGGAGCTGTATTATTAATCTTGGTGAAAAATGGTCTGAAAAAGGAATTGAATTTGATCTTCAGCTAGATAAATGTGAAATCTTCAGCGATTATGACCTATTGTTTCAGATATGGACAAACCTAATTGATAATGCTATAAAATTTTCAAAACAAGGTGGTACTATTTGGATTAATGCAGGGATGGAAGGAGACTTTCTAAACGTCACGATTAGGGATGCGGGAATTGGAATTTCTGCAGAAAAGCAGAATAAAATATATGATAAATTCTACCAGAGTGAGGAATCCCATAAGAAGCAGGGCAGCGGGCTGGGTTTATCCATCGTAAAGAGAATCCTTGAACTTTTGGAGGGATCAATTTCCCATGTAAGTGAAGAAGGGCAGGGAACGACGATGACGGTCCGGATACCTGTGAAATAGATGAAAGGGATAGTAGAATTATCCCTTTAGTATCTTAAGAACCTCATATAAAATGGGGTTCTTATTATCTTCCCTAAGGACTGCAATCGTATCTGCGCTGGCGCTGTCTGGTAAAGGGATCATTCGAATGTCAGAATTCTTCTCAAGGCGAGTGTTTCTGTCAAGTACTGCAATGCCAATACCGGTTTCGACGCATAACAGCAGGCTTTCTAGACTGCTTGTCTGACGAACGATATGAGGAACAAAGTTCATGTTTTTGCATTGTTCAAACAGCATATCATATCCACCCTGCGACTCGCTTTCGGAGATGGAGACAAAATTTTCATCTTTATAGTCGGATAAGGAAGGATTCACGAGATTTGACTTGGGATTCTTCCTACTGATTGCAATCGCTCCTTTTTGATTAATTAAGGTTTCATATTGAAGCCCAATCATATTTCTTAGTTCAAATGACAGCGTAATGATAAAGTCATATTGATAAGTATCAAGGCCTTTGCGAAGACGGCTGAAGCTGTCCCTCTCCATGGTTATACTTAATTCGGGATATACTTCATTTAATGTCTGAAAACGATCAGAGAGTAGAAGGTTTACATCCTGACCCTCTAATATTCCTACTGAAATCGATCCTTTTTCACCGCGGTTTAAGGATTTCGCCTGCTTAATGGCAATATCAGTACGATCCGGAATATCTTTCAGCTGATCATATAAATAACGGCCGGCCTTGGTAAGAAACACACTGTGGTTGATCCTATGAAATAGTGAAAATCCAAGCTCTTCTTCCATTATTCCAATTTGCTTACTTAAATTAGGCTGTGTAATATACAGCCGTTTTGCTGCTTCGGTGAAATTCTCACAACTCGCAGCCTCTATAAAATAACGTAAACGTAATAAGTTCATCTTTGATCTCCATTCTTATAGGATGGTGTAAGATAGCTGCCATTTACACAGGATGCTGAATTTCGACAGAACTAACAAGCCTATTGTCCATGTACCCAAATAGCGATATAGCTATAGTATACAATAGATTCAACTTGTTAACAAGTCGACCAGTATAATAAAGTTTAAATTTGAATTTTTACATTCTCCATTTTACCACAGATATTAGTTTAAATGTATATATTAATCCTCTCCATAACCATTTTGATGTTAATTGTGCCTAAATGGTTATTATACAAATTTCATTTGTAACGTTATAATTAAAGTAGTTAAAGATTGCTAAAAATTTAACAAAAACCAAGGGGAAAGGAAATTAAACACGTGAAAGAAAAAAATTATGAATTCTCAAAAACACGCAGTAGTTTTGGAAAAAAAGGATGGTTTGTTATTCTATTCTCATTTATCTGTATTGTGTTCGACAGCTCCATTATCAATGATTCGCTAAATGTTACGATTTCAGCTTTTGCATCACAGAAACAATGGGATACCAGCCTTCTTTACATCTTTTCAACGATAACAGCATGGATTGCTGTTGGAGGAGCAGCTTTATGGGGTATCGTATCACATAAAATATCGATTCGATTTGCATGGGCAGCATCACTTGCTATCACCTCGATTGCATGCTTCTTATGGGGACATGCAAACAGCCCGGCAGCTTACTTTGCTTGCCTTGCAGTAGCCAGCATAGGTGGAATGGGATTTGCTTATATCGCAAATCTGAATGTCATCTCGAATTGGTTTCCAAGGAAAAAAGGATTAGCAATGGGATGGGTAACCATCGGATTTCCTTTCTCTGCAATGCTTACCGTTCCCCTTACTAGCGGATTACTTGCTTCCGGCGGACTGACTCGTGTCTTCACGTTCTACGGCGTTGCAACTTTAATTCTCTGTATTATTTGTGCATTATTTATCCGTGATTATCCAGAACAGGCGGGAGCTCTTCCAGATAATGATAAGAGTTTTGATAAAGCAACTGCTGACCGTCAGTTTAAAGAAGGTATTGAGTACATGAAAGTTTCTCCTTGGAATATTAAGAAACTTTTCGCGACCAAAGATACCTGGAAGATTGCATTTTCATTAGGTGTTATGGAATTATTATCCTTAGGTATTATGACGAACTTCATGCCACGCTGCTTACAAGCAGGCTATGAAGAGTCGGAGATAATAGTTATGCTTGCTATTGCTGGTGGAGTTGCATGTCTCGGAAGTTATCTGTGCGGAGTTTTAGATGCACATGTCGGCCCTAAGAAAGCTACCTTAATCACTTTTGTTGTAGCTGTTATTGCAATTGTACTGAATTTGATTCCAAGCCGAGTAACAATGTATATCTCACTTCCATTCCTTGGATTTATGCTTGGTGGTGCAGCTAATTACCTGGTATCACTCGTTAATACAATCTGGGGACGTTATGATTTCCCTATGGCATATAGAGTAATTAAGCCTATGGTAGCAGTTGTTGGAGCTTTTGGAGTAGCAATCGTCGGTGTTATCGGAAATATGTTCTCCTATGCAACAGCTTATGGAGTGCTCTGTGTTCTTGCTGTGATCGCTACGATAGTAGTTGCAGGAGTAGACGATAAATTGGTTGGAAAAGACTTATAATCATAGGGAAGGGAAATGAATAAAATGAAGATTTTAGGTATAACTGCCGGTCGAAAAAATGGTAATAGTGAGATTTTAATGAAAGAGGCTTTGATGGCAGCAGAGGAAGAATATTCTGCAGAAACAGCCTGGTTCAATCTCCATGATGCCAATATCATTCCCTGTACCGGTTGTGAAGCTTGCACGATGCGAGTTGCCATGAAGCATGAAGCGCCAGACTGTATCCATAAAGGTAAAGATGATATGGATAAAATCATGGCTGAGTTAGCGACAGCAGATGGACTTATTATCTCAGTTCCTTCCTTCTGTTGCCAACCACAAGGAATCTGGCGTATCTTTACTGATCGCTGGCTCCCTTATGAATGGGCACTTCAGAAACAAGCTGGGTTGGTAGATAAGGCTCCTGACAGAGTTGCAGGTCTCATCACCGTAGGCGGTTCCACGCAGAACTGGATGACCTTAACCTTGGCGTCCCTCAATATTTCCATGTTCATGCAGTCGATAAAAGTTGTTGACATGATGATGGCAACTGGCTGTGCACGTCCTGGACATGTGGTATTGAAACCTGAATTTCTTAATCAGGCAAGTCAAATCGGAGTTAATGTTGCTAAGTCCTGTACGATGGATTATGACAAAGTAGAGTTTCTTGGAGAAGAAAAAGGCTGGTGTCCAGTTTGCCACCACAATCTGATGCTTAAGGGTAAACCGCATTGGGATGGTACCTCCTTCAAATATGAATGTGCAATGTGCGGTGCCGGTGGCGATCTGGTTGCTGGTAAAGACGGAGAAATTGTATTTGAACTTGCAGAAAATGGTATCGAACACTGCCGTATCTTTACGGAAGGACGCGAAAATCATGGCATGGAAATTGGAATTACCCAGCGTTCCTTCTTTGAGAGAATCGGAGAAGCACAACCCAAGATGGCAGCCTATAAAGAATATTGCCCGAGAAATATTCTGGCATAGAATAAGAAGCTAGTTGAGGTAATATCGTGACAATACCTCAAATCTTCTTGTGTTCATGGTTTGGATGTTAATGATCATTTATAGGAATAGTAATTGAAAAGGTGTGTAATTATATAAACAGACCCTAAAAGATAGACAGGTAGAAAATAGTTTTGAGTTTAACTGCTTAAGCGGACCCTATAGGATGGATAGTTAAAAAGGTTCTTTTTGACTGCGCATCCTACTAGGGTCCATTTTATATCGCCATTTCATGTTGCAATCTCATTAAGAGTTTAATTTGCTTTTACGAGACAACTTTTTTTCTTTGTTTCTTATTTGATTCGAAAACCTAGTAACAAGACGTAGGGAAGGATATAATTATTATATAAAAGAAGCCGAAGTTTTGAGTAAGAGTGCTATGAGATTGTTGGGTTAGGAGTAATAGTGCTGTAAGTTTTTGGTGTTGTGAGTAATAGTTCTATAACTTAATAGTGTTGCGAGGAATAGGGCTATAAGTTTGCGAGGAACAGGGCTATAAGTTTGTAGGAACGGGTCTATAAGTTTATATTGTAAAATGTGAATAAAGCTATATAATATAAGTTTATGTTGCTGATTACAGGAATTTAGCATGAAATCCTTTAGAAATTCATGTTGAGCTTCTTTTATATACTATTTGAGATACTGTGAAGAAGAATCTTCGCACGAAACTGAGAGAAAAAGTGTGAAAGATGATTCCTTCACATGCAAATTTGTGCGTGCAGCCCAAAGTTTGCAAGCAGAAAGAAAGGTATGATTATTATTATGAATATTGACAAAATTACAATGGAACAGATAGAGAATATGGACAGTGCATTTACACATGGGGGAACTTTTCACTCGGATGATGTGTTTTCAGCGGCTCTTTTAAAAATCATCAATCCGGATATTGAAATTATAAGAGGATTTAAAGTACCAGATAATTTTACCGGGCTGGTATTTGATATTGGAGGAGGTACTTATGATCATCATCAAGCAGATAATGAAGTAAGAGAAAATGGAATTCCGTATGCTGCCTTCGGTAAGTTATGGAGAGATTTAGGACCGGAATTAGTAGGCGAGAAAGAAGCAGAGAAAATTGATCATAGTATCGTCCAGCCGCTCGATAAAACGGATAATACAGGAGAGAGAAATCCTCTCTCAAGCATGATAAGCAGTTACAATCCTACCTGGGATGACGAGAGCAATACGGATGAAAACTTCAATAAAGCCGTGAACTCTGCACTTGAATATATACAGAATAAAATCAGATCCTGCAAGAGCAAAGACCGTGCAAGGAAGATTGTAGAAGAAGCATTACTTTCCATAGACGACGTTGGAATCGTTATTCTGCCAAGATTTGCTCCGTGGTCAGACACACTGATTCCATCCGAAGCAAAACTAGTCATTTTCCCGTCACAGCGAGGAGGGTTCAACCTTCAGGTAATTTCCAAGAACTTCAAGAACCGTGAGCCAAAAGTTAACCTCCCAGAAAGATGGGCCGGCCAGCCGGAAGAAGTACTAAGAAATGAAATGCCAGGACTAAACTTCTGTCATTCGAACCGATTTTTAGCCGCATTTGATAACTTGGAAAGTGCAAAACTAGGAGCAGAGATTGCGATAAGCGAAGCAAAGGAACAAGCTGCGACACAAGTTAAACATAAAAATCATAATCCATTAATATTATCTATTAAGAAGCTGGTCAGTAAAATACTTCATTAAACATTCGCAGTTACAAAGCATTAGAATCGGCACCCTTAAAAACAAAAAGGTTTATCACCTCAATAACTAAACAATAGCGTGTGAATCATTATCCATAAAGAGACCGTTTGTCGCCATCGGTACTTAGGTTGTGGCAGCGAACTATCTGCCACGACCTTACGTACCGCTATGAGCGACAACCGAGTGAGAACGTGTCTCTGTTGGATCATAATTCACACGCTATCTTTGTAACCTAAAAGGTGATAAACATCGCTAAATTGAAAAAGGTGCCTTATAAATTAAGTGAAAAGTATGTCATATAAATTAGAGTTACCCTCTCCGATTTTATGAAAATCGCTAGGTAATATTATCTAATAAATCAATAAAATATAAAGAATTGACGTACATATTAGACATCAATGCATAAAAAAACAAAATATTGCACAAATGTTCATGGAAAAGAGAATTGTTTTATGGCATATTGAATATATCAAATACATATCATTTGTCCAAAGAGGAGGTTTATGTTATGAAGAACACAGCAAGAAAATTATTGGTGTTTCTATTGATTGCAACAATGTCTATTTTTTCATTTAGTGGGTGTAAAGCCAAAGATTCTGATACAACAAAAACCGATGAAACAGACACTACTGAAACAGACACGACGGGAACGGAAGAAAAAGTTACATCCTTTACGTATTTTATGCATGGTAAATTTGTAAACTGGCTTAATGATTTAAGTTGGTACACTTATGTAGACGAAGCAACTGGAGTTACACCGGAACTAGTTTCTGGTCCGGAAGACGACGCTGGATTTTATGCAGAAGTTGATCAGAGATTAATCAGTAAAACTTATCCTGATGCTGGAATTGCAAAATTATCACAGGCACAGATTTACGGTTCACAAGGTGCATTTCTTGATTTGAAACCATTAATCGATAAATATGCTCCTGATATCAAAGCATACATCGAAGCAAATCCTGATTATGCTAAATTAATTACGACAGAAGATGGAGCTATTTACGGATTACCTACAGAAAATCCAGTATTCGCTGATTTAATAGGTTATCGCGCAGATCATCTTGAAAAAGCAGGAATTACAACACTTCCAACTACCTTGGATGAATTTACAGAGATGTTAAGACAATTAAAGACATTTTATGGTGCTACAAACGAGAATTATTATCCACTATCAGGACGTGACAGCTTCATTAAATGGGCAGCATATTTTGACTGTACCGCTAACTTTAATGACGGCGTAGCAAAAGGTATTTCCTTTAATGCAAATTCTACCGGTAATGGTGTTCAGTCCGGTACCGATGTATTGGCAGAGGGATACAAAGCGATGGTTGAGTGGTATAAAGTTTTATACAATGAAGGCTTAATCGATCCAGAATGGGTTGCCGGAGCATCGACAGAAGAATCCTGGGAAGCAAAAGTATTAACAGGTCAAACATCAGTATTCTATGACTTCTTTACCAGACCTCAATGGTTTACCGATAATGGCGGAGCAGATCAAGATCCAGACTTTAAATTGGCAGTCCTTGATTATCCTAAGAATTATAAAGGTGAAGTCACAAAAGTATCAACTCCTCAGAAATGGGCAGAAGGACGTTCTACCGTTATCAATGCAAGTTCAGAAGATAAAGCGGAAACAATTTTATCCTACTTAAATTTCTTCTTCACTGAAGAAGGACAGACTTTAGCAAACTGGGGCGTGGAAGGTGAAAGCTTTAAAGTAGGAGCAAGCGGTAATGAATATATCGTTAATTATTCCGAGCAAGAGACAACACCTGTTGGAGAAGACAGATGGTCCTTCTTAAACGATCGTCTGACCTTCGTAAAACCTGTTGATAATACAGCTTTCTATGCATGGAATGGTGATGTTGTGAAAGGTGCTGCAGCTAGATGTTTTGTACCTGAGAACTTAGCAAGTTTAGCTAATGTTGCTTATAATACAGAGCAGATGACAGAACTTGCAAGTATCGCTTCTACCATACAGGATACTGTAGTAGCAGAAACAATTAAGTTTGTTACCGGAGACAGAGATATGGGCGAATGGGACAGCTTTATAGCAGACATCAAAGAGCAGGGATATTCCAGAGTAGTAGAAGTTGAGCAAGCAGCATATGATACGATGTACAAATAAGTAGTAATTAAAAATCATTTTGGAAGCCGCTGGCAAGTATGTGCTTACCAGCGGCTTCTAAGTATACGGCTTTAGCCGGTTGAGCTTAGCGAGTTTCTCAACAGAGAAATGAGCTATGCGAAACATAAATCCACCTGCTATGCGGGTGGTGGGCCATTTGCTTATAGCAAAAAATCACCTTTTCGTTATAA
>JBASOB010000589.1:0-3236 GCA_049657865.1 Mobilitalea sp. | reverse complement strand
CAGCACTTGATACAGCAGGAATAGATTTAATAGAAGTAGGACACGGAGACGGACTTACAGGATCAACAGTAAACTATGGATTTGCAGACTATGATGACTTTGAGATAGTAAAAGCAGCATCATCGGTTATAAAGAATTCAAAGCTGACAGTACTTTTGATACCGGGAATCGGAACAGTAGAAGATTTAAAAAAGGCACAAGCAAACGGAGCAACAGCAGTAAGAGTTGCAACACATGTAACAGAAGCAGATGTTTCAGCGCAGCATATAAGAGCAGCCAAAAAAATGGGAATGTTCACAGTAGGATTCTTAATGATGGCACATATGGCTACTGTTGACCAAATAGTAGAAGAAGCTAAGAAAATGGAATCATACGGAGCGGACGTAGTATACTGTACAGACTCAGCAGGAGCAATGCTTCCGGTTAATGTAACAGAAAAGATAACAGCAATGGTAAAAAATTTAAGCATACCTGTAGGTCACCATTCACACAACAATTTAGGACTTGCAATAGGAAACTCACTTGCAGCAATAAGTGCAGGGGCAACATATATTGACGGATCACTTTCAGGACTTGGAGCAGGAGCAGGGAATACAGCAACAGAAATATTGGTTGCAGTATTAGATAAGATGAAATATGAAAAAAATGCAGACATGTTCAAAACTATGGATGCAGTTTCAAATGCATTAATACCAGTACTGGAGTCAAAAAAAATTAAAACAAACACAAATTTGGACACTATGATATTGGGTTATGCAGGATGCTATTCAAGCTTCTTGCTTCATGCCAGAAGAGCAGCTGTAAGATTCAATGTTGATGTCAGAGAAATATTGATTGAATGCGGAAGAAGAAAAGCAGTAGGCGGACAGGAAGACTGGATTATTGAAATAGCAAGCGACATTGCCAAAATGAAGAAATAAAAACAAATAATAAATTTCCCTCTTAAAAATGCCGAAATTGATAATAAAGATGGTGTGTTTGATATAGCTGCTGTATTTAAAATTAAAGAACAATGACATAAAAACATTAATTTCATGTCATTGTTCTTATTTAATTATTACAAATTCTTCTCATTATATGGTTTTCCATAAAAGTGTATTGTTTTCAAACTGAACAATTATTTTCCCTTCATCATAAAGGTATGAAAGATAGGAACGAATTGTGCTGCCTACCAATACATATTGATTGAAATCCATAGTTAACTCATATTCGTCAAATATATTCTTTAAAATCTCTTCAAAGCACAAGGCAGATTTGCATATGTCAAGTATTTTCCTTATAATTTGATCCACTTTATTTCTGTTGAACGCAACAAGTGATTTTATATTTTCAGAAGCATCAGCATGAGCAGGAACAAAGTATCGCCCGTTTAAAGTTTCTATTGTAGTCAGTGTTTTTAAGTATTCGGCAACATCATATATAAAAGCAACATGATATTTTTCGAGAATATTTTCACCAGAAATGCAATCTGCAATAAAATATACATCATCTGGAGTTTTCACACCAATCATATCAAAGAAATGCCCTTTCAGCGGAAATATTTCCATTCCTTCAGGTAAAGGAAGTTCGGAAATATCATGGACGCTGCTTGATTCAGCAAGCAAAAATTTATTGCGCAGCGCTTTATTGGGGTAACCTCCATATAAAAATGATGATTCGAGCATGGGGTATTCAGTAAAAGCACCCTCCAGCCTTGTTGTGTAAATTTCACAGTCAGTTCTGTCTTTTAAAAGCTTATTTCCACCTATATGATCAGCATTTGAATGGGTGTTTATAATTGCCTTTAAGCACCAGTTATTTGCAGATAATATTTTTAAAACTTTTTTTCCTGCTTCTTTATCGTTTCCACTGTCAATTAAGTACACATCCGTATCATTTAATTGGTAAATTCCAATTTTTGCAGGACAATTTATATAATATGTTCTTTCTCCGATTTTAATCAATTCATACATTTTGACATCTCCTTATCATACGCAAAATATACAATTTATCTGTAATGTAATATATATTATAAATGAGTTAATAATTTTAAAAAAATTTAGTCACAATATTATTATAATTTCTTATCATCAACACCGTCAAGCCAATTTTTTATTGGTTCAATCACAGATTCAATAGTTGAATCTTCAAATGGATTTTGCAGGCTTCCTTCTTTTAGCAACTCCAGAAACGGCTTGCTTCCGCCAACTTTGCAAAGATGCAAATATTCATCCCAGGTTTTTTTTCTGTCTCCTAAGTTAAATTTAACCCAATACTGGAAAGCACAAACCTGTGCCAATGTGTAATCTATATAATAGAATGGGTTTCCGAATATGTGACTTTGCTTGAACCAATATCCTCCTTCTTGATAAAATATATTGTCATCATAGTCGATGCATGGGAGGTATTTTTTCTCAATTTCTCTGCATACAGCTCTTCTTTCTTTAGGAGTTAAATTCGGATTTTCATAAACTCTGTGCTGAAATTCATCAACCGTAACACCATAAGGTATGAATAGTATGGCATCTGACAAATGAGAAAATTTGTACTTAAGTTCGTTTTCTTCAAAAAACAAATTCATCCAAGGCCAAGTTATAAATTCCATGCTCATAGAGTGTATTTCGCACGCTTCCAGAGTTGGGAAAATAAGTTCAGGAATTTCAATATCGCTGCTTTCGTACACTTGGAATGCATGGCCTGCCTCGTGAGTCAATGTATCTACATCGCCGGATGTTCCGTTAAAGTTGGCAAATATAAACGGTGACTTGTAATTTTGAATGTAAGTGCAATATCCGCCTGATTGTTTGTTTGGCTTTGTTTCAAGATCAAACAAATCTTTTTCTATCATGAAATTGAAGAATTCTTTAGTTTCAGGAGAAAGTTCGTTGTACATTTGCTTTGCTTTATCAACCATCCAGTCTTTATCTCCTTTTGGTTGAGCATTACATGTTGTAAAGCATAAATATTTGTCATAATATTTAAAGTCATTTATTTCAAGTCTTTTAGCTTGGCGTTTCCTTAATTCAATTGATAATGGAACTATGTATTTTAAAACTTGGTTCCTGTACTTTTCCACATCATCTGCATTGTATTCTGAACGATGCATTCTTGTATAAGCTAAATCAACAAAGTTATTATAGCCTAATTTAACAGCTATTTTATTTCGTATTTTGACCATCTTATCAAATATTTCATCAAATTTATCAATATTTTCTTCAAAAAATCCGCTGTATTTTTCAGAAGCTTCTTTTCTTGTC
>JBASOB010000588.1:0-1950 GCA_049657865.1 Mobilitalea sp. | reverse complement strand
CATATCTATCTGAAATATTCATTTTTGCTAAAGATAATTTCCATGAGATTTTTGGAAATGAATATCTGGTAACAAAAGCTATTCCCAATGCAATAGAACGTCGTCAGGCTTTAAAAAATAATGAATGGGAATACATTAATACATTCAGAGATTATCAAGATTATTATAAGATTAAAGTAAAAATCTAATTTTTGAACGTGGACTGTTTAATTTCAAAGAGTATACTAAAGTGGTCTACCTTTTGTTAATAATTATTTTATTAAGAAAGGAGATATTTAATGCCACCTGAAAAATTAAACGGTGAATTGATAGTTGAAAATGACACTGTTAAATTAAAACCTAAAGAGAAACATGGGTCGTTATCAGTTTCAAAGACTGGATAGAAGAGTACAAAAAAAGACTAGCTTTTATGCTAATCCTTTAATTAATCCATAATTTGATAAGATTCTTGATAACGTATATACCATCAATGATATACCTAATACAAATTTTATTATTAACCGTATCCAATACCATAATCCTTTAGTTGATTTTATATGTTATCCATATTATACCATATGAAATTATTTTTGAATAGAATTAAATAACTAAAAGGAGACTAGTTTTCATGAATGATGATAGAAAGAATATTTTTAAAAAGGGATGTTTATCATTCGTTCTAGCTATAATATTTTTATCCGTAATTATATTCGCATTAAGTGGCATTTATAAAGAAACTACATTTTCTGATTTACTTGATGGCTTAAATAATTTCTTTTATTAAATCATTAAAAAGGACTAGCATGAACTAGTCCTTGCATTATTATTTTTTAGTTGATTATAATAACATATCATTGAATGGTATTTCTTCCTGCTCGTAGTCACCTACATACCAGTTCGGTATATAATTTCCTTCAATTGATGTCGATTGACATAATTGTTCGTCAATGTTTAATGCATAAAATCCAATAAAATACGCCTTTTTATATTTCAATGACGAAGAATCATGTCAAAATAATTTGACATGATTCTTCGTCAAAGTCGTATTTTGACATGAAAGTTCGTCAATCCTGTAACTTTGACATAAATGTTCGTCAAAGTCGTATTCCACTATTTTTTAGTATAACATAAAGAAATATAGATATATTATATAAAGATAAAGAAATAACTACACTGTAGTTGAATTTAGGATGGATAAATTAATATGAGAGCTTATGAACGTCTGATAAATTATACCAAATATGAAACCGGTTCAGTTAGCGGCAACAGTACTTGCCCAAGTTCACCGGAACAATTGAAGTTTGGGGAAGCTTTAGCTGAAGAGATGAAAAGCATAGGTGTACAAGAAGTTAGTATTGATAAAAATGGATATGTATTTGGTACAATAGAAGCAAATATTGAGGATTGGAAAGGAACTGTTATCGGGTTCCTGGCACATATGGATGTGGTTCGCGATGTGCCATTTACAAAAATAAAGATTAAAATCATAAAAAACTACGATGGATCTGACATAATTCTAAATGCAGAAAAAGGTATCGTATTAAGCTCAAAAGATTTCGATTCACTTAAATTATATATCGGCTCTGATTTGTTAGTAACAGACGGAACTACCTTACTTGGCGCTGATGATAAAGCAGGAATTGCAGAAATACTTACCATGGCTGAGAAGCTTCATCAGCATCCTGAAATTAAACATGGTAAGATTAGAATCGGATTTACTCCTGATGAGGAAATAGGCAGAGGTGCTGATTTATTTGATGTTAAGTTATTCGGTGCTGATTATGCATATACAGTAGATGGAGCTGCTTTTGGAGAAGTTGAATACGAAACTTTTAATGCGGCCGCTGCGATTATCTTAATCAACGGAATCAATATCCATCCTGGAGAAGCGAAAGGTAAAATGAAAAATGCACTACAGATTGCCATGGAATATAATGCAATGATTCCGGAAAAGGAGAAACCTGAATATAC
>JBASOB010000587.1:0-3954 GCA_049657865.1 Mobilitalea sp. | reverse complement strand
GCCATAGAAAGTGCCATATCTCTTTATGACGGAGATGTTATACATGAAGAACATCTTCCATTCCAATTTAAAAATTTCAAGACAAGCAGCAGCTATTCACTGGATACAAGCGTAATTCAGCCTTTAAATGTTGCCGTTGAAAAAGTTGAAAGAGAAATTATTATATCTGCCCTGGAGCAAACAGATTACAATATTTCAAAAGCTGCAAAGTTAATTAATGTTCCAAGACAAACTCTTCAGTATAAAATTAAAAAACTGGAAATACCATTTTAAAATGATTCCCCTTTTATGTCATTAGATAAACAAACTAAGCGATGAACAAAAAATCGAAAATCATGATTTTGGTTCCCTGCTTACCTGAACGTAGTGAAGGATCTCATCTTTGTTGAAATCGAGTAGGAGCTAAATAATTAATTTATTTAGCGTCCTCTCACACCACCGTACGTACCGTTCGGTATACGGCGGTTCAATAGAATTAACATTTTGATGTGTATATTTCAAGTAAAGATACTAGCCCATTCTTTAGAAGTTTGGTGTTAGTAATTGAGCGATGGAGAATAGGGCTTTTGGCTATACGCCAATAGCTCTTTCTTGTATTAGCAAATTCCCATGCTTTATCTTTCGAGATACCAAGTTTCTTTAGATTGTTGAATTTCGTACTAATTTTCTTCCACTGTTTCCAATAGCACATACGGATTCTTCTTCTTAACCACTCATCAATATTTTTCATTAAGGATTTCATATCAGCCAGTTTAAAGTAGTTTATCCACCCTACCACTGATTCTTTAATCTTTTCAAATGTAAGATTAATGTTCTTAATCTTACTTCTGCCAGTTAAATTCTTTAATTTGTCCTTAAATTTCTTTATTGATTTCTCATGAACTCTCATTCTTATCTTTCCTTTTGATAAGTAAAAAGAATATCCTAAAAACTTACAACGCCAAGGTCTATCAACTTTGCTTTTATCCGTATTAACCTTCAATTTAAGGTCACACTCAATAAATTTAGTTATGGTTTCCATAACCCGCTCAGCAGCCCTTTTGCTCTTTACATAGATGTTGCAATCATCAGCATATCTAACAAATCTTAAACCTCTTTTTGTCAGTTCCTTATCAAGTTCATTAAGCATTATGTTGCTTAAGAGTGGCGACAAATTTCCGCCTTGTGGGACTCCTAGTTCTGTTGATGTCACAATTCCATTTATCATAACTCCAGCGTTCAAATATTTTCTAATGAGAGATATTACCATAATGTCTTTGACTTCCTTGTAAACCAGTCCTATTAACTTGTCGTGGTTCACTGTATCAAAATATGATGCCAAATCTATGTCAACCAGCCATCTATAGCCTTCATTCATATATTCCTGACATCTTTTTAGGGCTCCATGAGCACTTCTTCCTGGTCTAAATCCAAAACTATTTTCTGAAAATCTCTCCTCAAATATTGGACTTAAAACCTGTGCTATTGCTTGTTGTACTACTCTGTCAACTACTGTTGGTATTCCAAGTAATCTTTTCTTCCCGTTATCTTTTGGTATTTCTACCCTTCTAACGGGTAATGGTTCATAGGTTCCATCAAGCAAACTTTGTTGAAGTTTTCTGCCATTTTCTTCAAGGTACGATTGAAGTTCATCTACCGTTAATCCATCAATTCCATGGCTTCCTTTGTTTCTCTTCACTCTTTTTAATGCTTCAATCATATTGTCTTTGTTAATGATTTTCTTCAACAAGTTGCTTGTATACACACTTCTGTCGTCTTGCTTCTTATCAGACGTCAATGAAATACTCGGCACTTTTCCATTATCCTCAAGTTCCACTTTACTTTCACGGATGAAGCCTTCTATATGAAGTTGTCTGCTTTCAACGTATTTCTTTGTTTCTTTCAATTCTTCAAAACCTCCTATTGTTCAGTCCTTCCTTAATGATGTCGACATCACTTAGTACTATGACCTCTGCTGACTTCTCATGTCTCAGCTATACATCACTGCATAGGTTGTTATTTCTAAATTCATATCCATAACTTACACACGAGACCTCCCCAGGTAAGAACGACCGCTTTCATCTCATCTATCTGCCAAATTTACTGCATACACTTTGGGTAGTATTGGACTTTGTTTTGGGTTGCAAACTCATCCAGTGCATACAGCCTTATATCTGGTTCGTGTTCCTCAGACCAAGACTTTGCCTCCGACTTCCTTCAGATTCCACCTCACGATGGACACCCTTGTCTTTGGCTAATGGTTACTACTACCGAGCCCCATAACGGACTTTCACCGTCAAGCTGTCGCCCATGCTGGGCGCACAACACGAAATTCTTCGGCTACGCCTAAGAATGACAAGGTCGGAAAGTTTACTTTGTCATCAAACTGAGGCGTATTTCATACGCCTTTTCAATTTTATTTACATAGATGCTATTGTATTTTTTACAAATTCAACATCTGTACATGTTTCTTCTGCTAAGAATGTAATATCTTGGGCTGTTGGTATTACACTGTAATTTGCCAATGCGTTCTTTATCAGTGATTTTCTCAAATGATTTAAATCTGCATCTTCTGCTTTTATTAATGAAGGATGTGACGGAAGAATTATATCCTTTCCTGGTACTTCATACTTTGGATCTCCAAATTTAATTTCTATTCCATTTTCTCTTGCAAATGAAAGCTGTGGCTGAATGTGCTTGCCTGCTCCCGTGTATTCTGTTTCCTGTACAACTATCATTTGATCCTGATCCATTTCCTGTGCCAGTGAGAATGCTGCTGCAAGCGCTGTATTGCCTGCAGGTCCTTTTTCTAATCCTTCAAGGCTTGCCAGTGCCTCTGTCATGTAGAACACTGAACCTTGCTGAACTGTAAGGTATCTGTCCATGTACCTTAAGGGCCTAGCTGCTGAACGTGGCACATCTGATCTGTCAGGCCATGTTGTATATGGCATTCCGAACCCTGTATGTCCTGTTGTAAATGATTTTTTATTAAATTGTGTGTCTGATGCCATGTGAAGACCTGCAAGGTCAACACTTGCTGCAACTATTTTTGATTGTGCTCCAGCTTTTCTAAGTCCTCTTGCTGTTCCTGTCAGGTTTCCGCCGCCTGCATTTGTAGCAACTACTGCATCTGGATCTTTTCCGAATTTTTCTCTGAACTGCATTGCTATTTCATAGCCTAATGTTTCTACTCCTGCTATTGCAAATGGTGTGTAAAGTGAACAGTTGAAATATCCAGTTTGTTCAAGTAGTACTAGGAATGAATAAAACAGTTCAGGCCCCACTGACAACTGAACTACTTCAGCTCCTAAAGCTTCGCATTTTCTTGCTTTTTCTATTATTTCAGGCTGACCTACTCCTCTTGAGTCGTAGCATTCCTGTACTACTATACATTTCAATCCGTACATTGCTGCTTGTGATGCCACTGCTGCTCCGTAGTTTCCGCTTGTTGCTGCTATAACACCTTTGTATC
Organism: Mobilitalea sp.; assembly: GCA_049657865.1. GTDB lineage: Bacteria > Bacillota > Clostridia > Lachnospirales > Lachnospiraceae > Mobilitalea. Next base: position 503 of record JBASOB010000587.1, on the reverse strand, counting down.
CCAGCTTCTTTGCATGGTATACTGATGTTGCTGCTCTTCTTGCTTTAAAACTTCCTGATGCATTTGCTGCTTCATCTTTTATGAATATTCTTGCTCCTTTTCCTTCTGGAGCGCATTTTCTCGCAAGTGCAGTCAAGTTTCTAAGCTCGATAATGGGAGTGTTTCCAACGCCGTGTTCAGATTGAATTTTTTGAATTTCTTCCAGAGAATAACCTGCTTCTCTCATCATTTTTTCATAATCAAATGCTATTGAGCCGCTTTCAAATACCGAAAAATCCAAACCTATTGCTGCTTTCATTATTTCAGGCTTTCTGGCTGTAACTGCTGCATAACTCATATCCTTACTCATTGTCAGCACCTCCAAATAAAATTTCTCTTACTTGTTCGCTTATTTTTAAAAGTTCAGGAACAAATTTGCCGTAATCATGTTTGTAATATGGATTAGCTTCTAACAATGTTCCTCGTTCTGTACGTTTTGTTCTTGTTATTACTGTTACTTCGTC
>JBASOB010000586.1:0-3865 GCA_049657865.1 Mobilitalea sp. | reverse complement strand
CTTCTTACCTGCAAAAACATACATGGAAAGTTCTTTATAATATGTCTTATTAAGATCGTACATCTTATCAAGCATTGCAATATCTTTTAGCAGCTGCATCTGATGAGTTTCTAAAACCGTACAGATTTTATTGATATTAACCTCTGCTTTATCATATTTTGCCTTCATTGCAGTGAGTCTGTTCGAGGATTTTTTAAACATTCCCAGAAATCCTTTCTCCTCCTCTTCAATGTTAAAGCTTTTCAACTCTGTCACGACACCTGACAGCATATCTCCTATTTCACCGAGATCTTTCGTTTTCGCATTATTTAATGCACTCTCTGAGAAGTCAGCAATCTTCTTCTGTGCTCCGACTCCATATTGAAGAATCTGATTTGATTTAGTCAAATCAATTTGGTTCGCAAAGTCATTCACCATCTTCTTCTCTTCTGATGTCAGAATACTTTCATCAAGCAGTAACTTCTCCTCTTTGGTTGCTTCCTGTTTTACGATTGCGCTGTTTAATTCATCTAGTTTGACCGTTTCTTCGTTAAATGGTTCAAATGTTAATGTTGGTATTTCATTTGCCATAATTTTACTCTCCCCTGAATTTTATTTTAACTTCTTACATTTTTCTGTGTTAATCCTTCTTGGGCAAACATTGTTTCCATTACCGATATATCTGTTGAGATATCCATTGCCGCATCCTCAAACAGTCCATCCAGCAAATTTTCAAAGGCAAGATTAATTGTATCCAGTGTTTCTTCTATTTCTTTTTTTGCCGTTGCAATATTCTCTCCTTCTACTGGCTGGAAATCAAATTCTCTGTAAGCATCCAACAATTTAAGCGTTGTTGGTAAGAAATACTCCGTAAACTTCTTTATCTCAGAAATTTTCCCGGGATGAACTTCCACATAATCAAAGATTTTTCCTGTCACTTCTTCTAACCTATCTAATTTACGTGAGATTTCTTCCCCTGGAATTGCACTGTTTGCAGTTCTGATTTTTTGAACATATTCCCTGCCTTCTTCGATAGATTTTCTTATCTCTGGCTTCAATATATCCTTCTGTGTCGTATCTTCACCTGTCTGTTCTTTTTGTTTTGCATGTTCCTCAATATCTTTCATTTGCATATTCTCCTGCAATTTAAGATACAGTTCATAGCTTTCGCTATTTAACATAAAGCAGGTTTTCTTATCATCAATATGCCCTTCTGGGAACATTCCAATCGATATCATTCTCTGTAAATCTTTTACTGTATATCTCATACTTAATCCAGTGATAGAAGAAAAGTCCTTAATCAAACAGTAATTACGCCCATGCAGCTGTGATAGATAACTTTTAAATCTTTTTAACCTATTGCGAATTCTGTTTCCATTCATATGCATAATCGCAAATGCCATGATACAAGGCAGCATTCCCAACGTAATTGCATAAAATATACCACCTTGGCCGAGCAGATATCCAAGTAATGCTAATACAACTGCTGCAATTGTAAACAATATACTTCCTATGGTACCAAATACCGTAAGCAAGGTACCGGATACCTGACCAATCGGAACAGTAAATACTGCCGGCTTTGAAACCTGATTCGTCTGGGTATATGCTCGGCTGTATACATTGCCATTGGCATTCCTATTATTGCTGTTATAAGCATTATTATTCGCATTGCTGTAAGTGTTATTCTTTCTATTACTATTGCTATAAGTATTGTTGTTTCTATAAGCATTGTTGTTGCTATTAGCATTGTTATTATTGTTGCTATAGGTATTGCTATTGCTGTTGTAAGCATTGTTATTGTTGTTATAGGTATTGCTATTGTAAGCATTGCTATTATTGTTGTATGCATTGCTATTGTTGTTGTATGCATTGCTATTGTTACTATAAGTATTACTATTTTTATTATTAGTATAAGTATTATTATTGGTATTACTGTTGTTGGTATTACTATTTCTATTATAGCCATTGCTGCTGTTTGAATTATTCTTGTCATTTGGATTACTACTTTGTTGATTTTGTTTTTGTCCGTTCCAAGTCTGTTGATCTTTCTCATTCTCTGGCTTATAATCATTGGGTTTCCAAGACGTATTATTCCCTCTATTTCGGTCAATCGAATTTCTGACCTCACCCAATGCGCCATTCACCAAATTTCCAATATCGCGGTTCAATCTATTAAAATCTCTATTGTTCACCGCATCCTGAACAATGTTTTTAATTTCATCCCCTAAATTAAAGTTATTTCGATTATCCATATCCGCCTCCGAACGCTTACTTATATCTATGCCTTAATGACCCTTATTAAATTTATCAGTATCATTTTATTATTAATATCATAACATATCTAATTTGTTTTCAATAGCAAATTTTTCAAATAACAGCAGCTGTTTTAAGTATAATGTTGATTAATTATGTTCTATATATTTCTGTATATCTATTCCTTCTTTTATAGCATGTTGTATCAACACTTCCTTCGAAGCCTTGTCAACTTCTAAGACGTCCGTTAGTGCATCTTCAAAACCCATAAAATGACGAGCTCCATAATGATTCATCATATCAATCCGCAATTTTTCAACATTTATTATTTCGTCCATACTGCCTCCTGACGGAGCAATAGATTGGTTCCTGTCTATTCTCTCAAATATAACTTTTGGCATTATCATACCTTATATAATAATGTTCTGCAAGGAAAAGTCATGGTAAAATCGAATTTTTAATTATATCTTAATCTTTGAATTTTATATCGACATAACGTGAATTAGGAGGATTCATTTTCAGTAACAATTGCTCTTAGTTTTCTGCCATTTCCCCTTTTAATTATTTGCTTTTATGAATTGTATTTGGTATCATATGATTTGTAACAAGATGAAAAAATGATAATATAAAGGTGGAAGAAAGAATGAATTCAACGTTTTATAAAACAGTAATAACAATTTCCGAATTCATAAAAGCTAAATTGCTGAGGTCACTCAATGGATAATGAAGAGTTAAAACGTCCTCGACGTATTCGTTATGAAGGCACGCATCCAAGAGCTTTTAAAGATAAATATAAGGAACTGCAACCAGATAAATATGCCGAGACTATCGCTAAGGTTATTCAGAAGGGGAATACTCCCGCTGGTATGCATCGTTCCATCTGTGTACAAGAAATCTTAGACTTCTTACAGATTATGCCCGGACAAGTGGGACTAGATGCAACGCTTGGGTTTGGTGGTCATACTACTGAGATGCTGAAATGCTTAGATTTCAAGGGTCACCTGTATGCAATTGATGTCGATTCTGTTGAATTGCCACGTACTAGGGAGCGTTTAGAATCCTTAGGATATGGTTCAGATATTTTAACGATTAAGCAGATGAATTTTTCTGACATTGATCAAATTGCTCTTGAGTCAGGACCTCTTAATTTTGTTATAGCTGATTTGGGTGTCTCTTCCATGCAAATAGATAATCCAGATAGAGGGTTTTCATTTAAGAGCGAAGGCCCGCTTGACTTACGGTTGAATCCTGAAAAAGGTATCTCTGCTGCCGACCGATTAAAAACGATCTCGCAAGAGGAATTACAAGGTATGTTGTCAGAGAACTCGGACGAACCTAATGCTGCAGTAATCTCACGTGCGATTATTTCTACAAACAAAAAAGGGAGAACCATCAAAACTACAACAGATCTCCAACAGGTCATCAAAGATGCTCTGCAATTCATTCCGGAAAGCACCCGAAATGAAGAAATCAAGAAAGCCTGTCAACGATGTTTCCAAGCCCTTCGAATTGATGTTAATAATGAATTTGAAGTATTATATGAATTTCTTGAAAAACTTCCTTCTACCCTGGCTTCGGGTGGTCGTGTTGCTATCCTTTCCTTTCATTCTGGAGAAGATCGTCTCGTCAAGAA
>JBASOB010000585.1:0-2034 GCA_049657865.1 Mobilitalea sp. | reverse complement strand
GCAGTACAGTTTGCAAAAGAGGAAAAAGCATATAGGAAATCACTTAAAAAAGCTGATAAGGCGGCAAGGAGGGCGACAGAATGAAGCATAAGATAAGTATAGGAAAGCTAGTGTTAAAAATAATTACTTACGTTATCTGCATTTTCTTAGCACTTTTAAGCATCTTGCCGTTTTGGATTATGTTGATGAACGCTACGCGTGGAACTTTTGAGATCCAGCAGCATGCGATATCGTTGTTACCTTCGAAGTATTTGATGAGTAATTTACAAGTTCTGCTCGGAAAAAGCTTTAATCCATTTAAAGGTTTTATGAATTCAATGATTATTTCTGTTGGAGCAACGGGTTGTGCAGTTTATTTTTCATCACTTACAGCATATGCCTTGATTGTATATGACTGGAAAATGCGTCAAGCATTTTTCACATTCATATTAGCAATCATGATGATTCCGGCTCAAGTAACGAGTATCGGATTCTACCAGCTTATGTATAGTGTTGGTATGACTAATAATTTCTTTCCGTTAATACTACCAGCAATAGCGTCACCGATCACCGTATTTTTCATGCGACAGTATTTACTTGCTTCGTTACAAATTGATATTGTTAATTCGGCGCGAATAGATGGGGCAAGGGAATTTCACATATTTAATTCCATTATAATGCCAATTATGAAACCTGCGATTGCAACACAAGCAATATTTACATTTGTAGCAACTTGGAATAACTTGTTTATGCCGTTGATTTTACTTACAGACAAAGATAAATACACAATGCCAATCATGGTAAGTTTACTTAGAGGAGATATTTATAAGACTGAATTTGGGTCGGTATACTTAGGACTATCGCTGACTGTACTACCTCTAATTATAGTATATTTCCTATTGTCGAAGTATATCATAGCAGGTGTGGCACTTGGTGGAGTAAAAGAATAAGAAGGAACAAAAATATCTTTAAATATATAAGCAATAATGAAATAGAATAACAGAGATCAATAATACTCCTCACACCTCTCACGAATAGTGATGTGCCCCATGAGGAGCTATTTTTTTATTCCAACTACTGTGTTATAATATGCAGGTACTTAAGGTAAGAAGGATAAGAGAAACAAAAGATAGATTACTATAGGAGATATGTAATGAAAAAGTTGGTAATTGGAATTTTAGCTCATGTTGATGCAGGAAAAACAACGCTAGCGGAAAGCATGCTTTATCTATCCGGCAGTATTAGGAAATTAGGCAGAGTGGATCATCAAGATGCATTTCTGGATACTTATGCATTAGAGCGCGCAAGGGGTATTACCATCTTCTCAAAACAAGCGGTAGTTACATTAAAAGATATGGAAGTAACACTTTTAGATACTCCGGGGCACGTAGACTTCTCGGCGGAAATGGAAAGAACACTACAGATCATGGATTATGCAATACTAGTTATCAGTGGAAGTGACGGTGTTCAAGGACACACAGAAACCTTGTGGAGACTGCTGGCAAGATACCGAATTCCTACCTTCCTTTTTGTGAATAAAATGGATTTGGATGGAACAAACCGGCTGCTTCTTATGGAAGAACTAAAAAAGCTGCTAAACGAAGGATGCGTGGATTTTAGCGAAGATCAAAAACCTAAGATATGGGCAGAGAATCTTGCAATGTGCGATGATGCACTTTTGGACAAATATATGGAAAGCGGAGTTGTGAATACAGAAGATGCCGCTGAATTAATTGCAGAGAGAAAGATATTTCCGTGCTATTTTGGTTCTGCACTAAAACTTGCGGGAATAGAGTCATTTATTGAGGGAATAGAGAAGTTCACAAAGAAAGCTGATGAAATAGCAGAATTTGGTGCCAAGATCTATAAGATAGCAAGAGACGATCAGGGCACTCGCCTGACGTACATGAAGATCACAGGAGGCAGTTTGAAAGTGAAGATGCTTCTTGACCAGAAAGAAAAAGCAGATCAAATCAGAATATATTCAGGAATAAAATATGAGTCGGTAAATGAAGCAGAAGCTGGAACGGTGTGTGCGGTAACGGGACTTAGCAG
>JBASOB010000584.1:0-2425 GCA_049657865.1 Mobilitalea sp. | reverse complement strand
AGGAATCACCTGCAGGTCAAACTGATCGATCACGCATTGCGGTGTATCGGAAGCTGAATCTGTAATTATTTTTAGCGCCATTTTAGTTACCCCCATCGGTATTCAAGTTTAATGTCCCCAATTTATCTAGACTGCTGCGGTTAATCTGTTCTATATTTCATCAAGTTCCCTCAGCCACAGTGCTGCACAAGCATCACTCGGCATTCTCAAATCACCTCTTGGTGATATTGCCACACTTCCCACCTTAGGTCCGTCCGGTAAGCAGGAACGTTTAAATTGCTGGGTAAAAAATCTTCTATAAAATATCTTAAGCCATTTTAAAATGTCTTGATCTTCATAAGTTCCTTTAAATGCAGTTTTTGCCAGATGATATACCTTGGAAGGCTCAAACCCAAATCTCAAGATATAGTATAAGAAGAAATCATGCAATTCATATGGTCCCACAATATCTTCTGTCTTCTGTGCAATCAAGCCATCTTTCGGCGGCAATAATTCCGGACTGACCGGAGTTGCCAAGACATCCAACAAGACCATTTTCAATTTATCATCTTTGGTGTTGCGGGCAAAATATTCAACTAAAAATCTAACTAAGGTTTTAGGAACAGAAGCATTTACCCCGTACATGGACATATGATCTCCGTTATAGGTAGCCCATCCCAGAGCCAATTCCGACATATCTCCGGTTCCAACTACAAATCCATGATATCGACTGCTCATATCCATCAAGACCTGAGTCCGTTCTCTTGCCTGACTGTTCTCATAGGTAAGATCATGTACTTTTGGATCATGTCCGATATCTTTAAAATGCAGTTCAACCGCTTCTCTTATCGGGACTTCCTTCAAGGTAACCTGAAGGCAATTGGCCAAATCAACGGCATTATGATAAGTTCTGTCCGTAGTTCCAAAACAAGGCATGGTAACTGCGATAATACCTTTTTTATCTAGTCCGAGCAGATCGAAAGCTTTATTGGTTACAAGCAGCGCCAGCGTAGAATCTAACCCGCCGGATATACCAAGAACTGCGGATTTGCCGTTAATATGAGACATTCTGGTCTTGAGTCCCATTGCCATGATATTAATGATATCTTCACAACGTTTTTCTCTCTCTAATTTTGAGGAAGGTACAAAAGGAGCCGGATCAACAAATCTTGTAAGCGCAAGTTCTGGAAGCTTATATTCTCCTTCTTTAAATGAAAACTCAACTATCTTATAGGACGCTTTATTCAGATTCGAATAAGTATGCATCCTTCTTCGTTCACTTTTTAATTTTCCAAGATCAATTTCTGAGGAAATGATCCCATTCTTAAAGGTTTTGGATTCTGCCAGCAAACTACTGTTTTCCGTAATCAGATTATGACCTGCAAACACCAGGTCCGTAGTAGATTCGCCCTCACCGGCATCCGCGTAAATATATCCACATACCAATTTGCCGGATTGGCTCTTCACTAATTCCCTGCGGTAAGCATCTTTTCCGGTCAGTTCATCACTGGCGGAAAGATTTGCAATCACGGTTGCTCCTGCCATACAGTGTGTAATGCTTGGAGACTGAGGAACCCACAGATCCTCACATATCTCGATACCTAGTACAAAATCAGGCATATTCTTGCAGGAAAATAATATTCTGGAGCCGAAATAAGTCTCTTCACCCATGAAATTTATTAAAATCGGGTCTAAGATACCCGAAGTAAAATGTCTTGCTTCATAAAATTCTGAATAGTTCGGTATATTTACCTTCGGAACTATTCCAAGAATTCTTCCTCCCTGGAGGACTGCTGCAGTATTATACAATACACCTTGATAAAGAAAAGGAAATCCGATTACTGCAGTGATTTCTTTCTCTTTGGTGTCGTCTGCAATGTTCTTAATACCTTCCATCGCACCACGAAGTAATGTATCCTGTAAGAATAAATCTCCGCAGGTATACCCTGTTACGCATAATTCAGGAAAGACGATTAACTTAATTTCCTTTTTTTCTGCATTATCTATTAATTCTTTAATTTTTCCAACGTTATATTCACAATCAGCGACCTTGATTGTAGGTGTTGCAGCGGCAACTCTTAAAAATCCGTATTTCATAATGGGCCTCCTAACATATTGCTAATCTCAATTATAGAATTTCACTGCTGAAAAGACAAGGAAAATCTTTGCAGTTAACATAAGTCGTTTATGCTAATATAGAAAAGTCATCTTATCTGTCTTTTCCATATAAAATATATCATAAAGAATGGTTCATACTCTACATTCACTACCTTTTAGCCTGACTGCTCACATAATTTTCTAACATGGTATGATACAATTTCATGTTTGCACAATTTTCTTAAGAATGTAATCAGCACCACCCGTCTAACGGGTGGTTTGCTCTACCCCTATAAGGGGTTGTTACCGGCCAGCGCCTCAAGACGCTGGCTTTCACTTTGTTCAAGCC
>JBASOB010000583.1:0-1916 GCA_049657865.1 Mobilitalea sp. | reverse complement strand
AGAATACGACTACTCTAATCTACGTTTTTTAAGTAAAATCACGTAGGTCTATTTGTTGACCCCTTCTTTCTTAAAAACAATTAAAAATCTTTTCAATCTCCTCTTGACATATCACCAGATTGCTCCTGATTCTATCATAATCTATTCGTTCATGGTGTTCCTTAATTTAATCTATGTTTTATTTATTTCTATTTTCTGTTTTATTTCTGTCTCAGTTCAAAAAATATGCCTCATGTTATTATATATAATTTGATTTATAAAAAAGTAATTGATTTATCAAATAATTTTTATTTTTTTATGTCCTTATATTTGTCATGCCACACTTTTCGTGGTAAAGCTTATTATAATTCATATAAATTCCACTTGCAAGAATATCACGATATCTCTACCTCAGTTTATCAATAAAGATTTGATATTTTATAACCATGATAAGACATAAACTGCAAAAACAAGCTGCTTACTGATAATGTAATAAAAAACCCTGTAAAACGGATTCCTAAGAAATGCATCTTGCACATTTCATGATTCTCCATCTTACAGGGTATCTTTAAAAAGCAGCAGCCCCTTTTTACTATTCAAGTTGTTATATTTATTTCTGCGTTTGTACTTTCTTATTGGTGAGCGTTAAGATAATTGAAATAACGGTTCCTGCCACTAATAAAATACTAGCAACAAGCCAAATAAATTGTCCGTCATTTTTCTTATTAAATATTGCGCCTATTACTGCTAAAAGCATTGGCGATATTGCTGTTCCAACATTGACAAAAGTCATGTACAAACCATTTGCAAACGTCCCAGAAGATTTCGGAGCAGCTTCAATAACTCGCATTGTTCCATAAGGCATTAATAAACCAAATCCCATGCCTACAAATGCGGCGCCTACAACAATAATGCCAAAGCTGGTTGCTTGTGACAGAATAAAGAATCCAATCACATTAGCTAATAGAACCATGGGAAGCATTGCCTTCTTGAATAAGTGAAGAACTTTTGCAAATAATAACCCCATAATTAAGGACATCGCTGTCATTACCATCGTTGCTAAACCGGATTGAGCTGCATTACCCCCTACAGCTTCAACTACATAGGAAATGAAACCGAAAAATGCAAAATAAATGATTGCATATACAAAGATTGATAAACAGATAAACATCATTCTTCCATTTACTGCATTGCCATCTTCCTTTTTCTTTTCAACCTTTACAGGTTCCGGAATATTTAAAGCGACTAAAAAGAATGTTATAATTGCAAACCCATAAATCAAGAAAGAAAGTCTCCAATTGATGGAAGCAAGTACTCCTGCTAATGCGCTAGTAATAATATTTCCTACTGCTACTGCTGCACTTTGCAAGCCAATCATCGTATTGAATTCCTCACCTTTATAGAAATCTGCTATCAGTCCTGCTGCAAAAGGTAGAAATAACCCGGTACCTGCTCCAAGTATTGCTCTACATACTATCATAAAAGTAAAGTTTGGCATCAGCATCGGTCCCATACCACCGATGAGATAAAGCACAAGACTGATATATAATATTGTTTTTGTCTTGATTTTACCGGCTAATATACCTGATATAAATCCAAATGGAATTGCCACTACGGATGCTACGATAACCATGATTTGCATTTCAGTTGCATCTTTATTAACAGCTTCTCCAATTACTGCCAACGCAGGTGAAATTGTAAGTCTGAGCATCATTAGAAAAGAAATAGATAGTATTGATAATTTTAATGCTTTGGTCCCCTTCATTATAATTCTCCTTCATCCTTCTTATTTTTGAATTGTGTCATTTTAATCAATCGTTGTTCCATCAACCTTTCAACAAAGGGGCTGTCCACATCCTCCTCTATTGAAAGGATTCTGTAGATTCGATGTTTATAAAGGAACAAAGGCTTCAACTGATCCTTTGTATTATGCTTGG
>JBASOB010000582.1:0-2150 GCA_049657865.1 Mobilitalea sp. | reverse complement strand
ATGGGGTGTTGCATGCAACACCCCATTAGTCATAAGGTAATAATTATAACCAAATAATTAATTAGAAGCCAACGCTTTTGCTCTCTCATCTACAAGAACCTGGTATTTATTTGTATCAAACTCAACTAATGTTGACCAATCAAAGCCATCCAGCTCTTCCTTAAGTTGATTCCAAATAGCATCAAATTCAGCTTGATCTTTCGCAAACACCATCTTCCAAGATGCATCTTTTACCAAGGTACCACAATTGCTTCTGATTAATGCGATATCGGTAGGGTCTGGTTCAAGATTTACATTTACAAAAGGAACAACACTTATCGTCTTCGTCTTGAGCAGATAATCAACAGGATTCTCTGCATCAAATCTCTCTGCCCACTCTTTCGTTGTTGTTGTCTTTGCTTTCTCAACTTCTGCAGGCCAATAAGTGGTTGAAAAGGTAGTGTTATTATTCGGATTAGTAGCAACACTTGCTACTGCCCATTGATTCACTTGAAGCATTCCATCAGCATATAAGCCGCCACCGAATTCTTCAGGTACAGGAGAGTTATCCATCAGTGCAGTTTCTCCAGCTTTTGTACGAACAAAGCCGTTACCATCTGCTGCATCTTCATAGGTAAATCCTTTAATTCCGCCATGAATGCTTTCCAAGCCGTCAGGACTAGACATCCAGTCTAAGATCATCATAACTCTCGCTTGTCTATCAGGATCGTCGGTTCCAACAGCAAAAGCTCTACCGCTACCAAAGAATGGATCGGATGGTTGATAGATGGACATATCTTTGATAGGAGCCATAATATAATTTTCGCCGCCGTTACCACGGTCTGTTGTATTCCAGAAACCTTGTTGCCAGTCATTCCAAATTAAGAAAGCACGTTTGGAATTGAATTTTTGGTTAACTGAATCCCAGTTCTGTGTTCCAGAATCAGGATCTACAACTCCAGCCTGATTTGCTTCAAAAAAGAATTGAAGTATCTTGTGATATGCTCCGCTATCATCAGTTAAAGCAATTCTTTTACCAGATGCATCTAGTAAAATAGATCCATTTACCTCTTGACCATACCACTTTGTCAACTGATTCGCATTCTCAATCGAGGTTCCATCCCAATCAGGCCACAAAGTAATTCCATAGCTAGGATCACCGGCAGCATTCGTCGGATGTTTATCTTGTATTGCACGAAGGGTCTTTACCAGATCCGAAAGGTTGTTCATGTCAGGTGAGCCTACCTCAGCATAATAATCCCAAGGAAGGGTTGGTGCTACACCAGGTATACTAGGTGTAAATGTAGTAGGGCTAGTATTCGTCATCTCTGTAGGCCATGCATAATAAGCACCTGCCTCTACGCCTTCCATGGAGGAATTATAAGAATCAAGTTGAAGCTTATACTCCTCGAAAGAAGTTAATTTCTTCATTCCATCTGTAACGTCATAAATCAGTCCAGATTTAACGCAAGCCTGAATGTCGGCGTTGTCAAGTATAACGAGGTCTCCTAAGAATCCGGATGCAGAGCGAGCTGCAAAGATATCTGCGCCTGCTACCTGTGGAGCAATAATACTAAGTGTGACATTAAACTTATCTTTTAATATCTTAGCTGTCCAACCAACCTGCTCCCCTTGGAAATTAGCAGGTTGTGAATAAACTTCCAGTACCATTGGTTCCAGCTCAGCTGGTGCTGCATCCGTCACGGTTTCTGTACTGCCTTTGTCTTCCTCAACTGTAGTGTCAGGTGTTTTAACTTCGTCTTTTGTCGTATCCGTTTTGGTACAACCGGTAGCAAACATTGCGAAAACCATAACAATAACAAGTGTAATACTAAGTTGCTTTTTAAATTTCATCATTTTCCTCCTCTTAATTAGTTGATTTTATATACTCTGATCCCTCTATGAAGGATATCATTCTGATAAGGTATTGCTTGTATTAGTATTATCCTTTCACAGATCCAATCATGATTCCTTTCACAAAAAATCTCTGAAAAAAAGGATAAATCAGCATAATAGGAAGTGCTACGATAATAGTAACTGTCATTCTTATTGATGTCTGTGTCTGCATATTACCTAACAGCGCTTCACTACCTGCCGTTGCATTAACGATAGCAGCCATGGATTGTGATGATTGTAAATATCTATATAAGACAAATTGCAAAGTATAATAC
>JBASOB010000581.1:0-9498 GCA_049657865.1 Mobilitalea sp. | reverse complement strand
GATTTCAGCAGAGGAAAATGAAGCTGTTACTGTAGCTGTATCTTTGGAAGTAGTATCATAATTCTGCTTTTCCTCTTCTTCCTCATCATCGTCATTCAAGAAGATATCAAGGAACTTCATATAGTCTTCATATGAAAAAATATCATCAATCCCTAATTCAAATGCAGCCGTCGTATCGGTACCTGCGGGTGTAAGGTATTGATATTTCGTGGTTGCTGTAGACGTTGGTATACTTTGTGCTATCTTAGCCGTCGCATTATTGTTTGTGGTTGTGGAGGCAGTCTTAGTCGTTACTCCTGTTGTAATATCCTGTCCCATAAATTTCAACACTTTTTTTACATAATTCTGTGTTTCTTCAAAAGGTGGAACTCCACCATATTTTTTCACATTTCCACTTCCGGCATTATAAGCTGCAAGTGCTAAGGTGGTATCTCCATCATATTTTTTGAGCAGTCCGGATATATACTTTGCACCTCCATTAATGTTCTGTTCTGCATCAAAGGAATCTGCAACTCCTAATTCTTTTGCCGTTGCTGGCATCAGCTGCATTACGCCCTGTGCACCGCATTTTGAAACTGCTGAAGCATTAAAACTGGATTCTGCTTTGCCAACAGCTTTTAAAAGTTCAACAGGAACGTTATATTTCTGTGCTGCTTCGTCAAATATAGCATCCATACTCTTGGATTCTCCCAAATATGATGCAAAATTGGAGCCACTTTCAGAAGTCTTTTTACTCGAATTTATGTTGTAATTATTTGTAGTATCAATACTTGCAATTCCATTTACTTCTGACATAAGTTCTCCTTATCATTCCTATTACATGTTGAATTATAATATGTTAATTAATATCATATTTATTGATCGAATATCTTAGGATTATCAATCATAAATAATAATTAGTTATAGTTATAAACTAGTTATCGTGCTTTTTGCAATAAATCTTAACCCATTTTCGAAATTTTTTACAGATTAAGTACCATAGGTTATTTTAAGCTATTCCTATTCGTTATTCAACCATTATATCTATTTTATATTAGATTGGAGGCTCTTTGTTTCTTCACGTACTCCATCAACTTAAGATTTTGACGTCGCAGTTCCTCCTCTGTTATACTGATTTCTTCATATAAAATATTTATTTTTTCATTCTGCAGTTTAGCTTCTTCAAGTTCCAACATTAGTTGTCTATGATAAACATAAATAATTCGACAGATGATAAGAGTGCATGAAGTAACAATGATTCCCGATAGTGCAGCCAAATTACCTTTAACAAATAATGCGATGGCTGCCATAATCAATGTCAACAGAACAAGAAGAACCGCAATTACATATCCTTTTTTAATATTACTTATCACTAGATAGATTGCTATCATAACCTGAAGTTGCGAGAATATTCCCTGCAATTGCATATTTTGATTTATAACTAATACAATACTTAAAAAAAGATAGAGTCCGACTAGTGTAATTGCTTTTAATTTTATTGCGATTGGATTACTCCTGCTTCTGGATTTATTTAATAAATATTTTTCAATTCCTGTCAATCTATTCTCCTGCAGCACCATTCTTCTTCCTCTAATCTTTCAAATTATATTTCACGATTTTATTATATCACGCATTTTCTCAATACACAATTCAATAAATTAACTGTTTTTCGAGAAATTTAATATAAATTATAATCCAACTCATCCTTTCTGTATCCATGCTGAAGATAAGCTATCCTCTAGTCTTTAAATGGTAAATATTACTTGTCCTGCCAGTAGTAATCAATATTAAATGCCCTGGGATTATAAGGAGTTCCTATAATCTGCAGGGCATTATTTTACAATTATATTTTATTAATATATCATTTCAATATGTCAGGATTATTCATAAATCTTTTTTTTATTTAACTTGGTGACTTATTTGATCATTAATTCACTTAATATTGTTATAAAAAATCATTCTTTATCCTCTTCTATAATGATATCAGCGTTATATCTGCTTCATTCTCATAAGTGCTGCTTCATCTGCAACTACAGTGAAATCAGGATGCATTTGAAGTATAGATGCGGGAACCATAGGTGTTACCGGTCCTTCTAAAGCTTTCCATAGAATATCCGCTTTCTCTGCTCCATTCACTACTAAGAGAATTTTTTTTGCCTGCATAATGGATTTAATACCCATCGTATATGCAAATTGTGGCATAATTTCTCCTTCTGCAAACAAACGTGAATTAGCATCCAGTGTACTTTTCGTTAAAGCTACGCAATGAGTTCCAATTTCATATGCTTCCCCTGGTTCATTAAAACCGATATGACCATTGTATCCAAGACCTAACAGCTGCAAATCAATGCCACCAAGCTCTTGTATAATCGAATTATATCGATTGCATTCTGCGGCACTATCTTCTGCCATGCCATCTGGCAGGTAAGTACGTTCTTTCATAATATTAACATGTTGAAATAAATTTTGCTGCATAAAATAATGATAACTTTGTTTATGCTTTTCATCAATTCCTTTGTATTCATCAAGATTAACTGATTTCACTTCGCTAAAATCAAGATCGCCTTTTTGATACCAATCAATTAACTGTTTATAGATTCCAACTGGAGTAGATCCGGTTGCTAGTCCTAATACACAATTAGGCTTCATAATTATTTGAGCAGAGATAATATTCGCTGCTTTCCTGCTCATATCTTCGTAATTCTTTGCCTGCAAAATTTTCATACAATCACTCCTATGCCTTTTCTTCATAAACTCTTATGAGACGTCTTTCATTATCTTACTTTATTTTAGTTTATGCAAATTAAATTTTGTATTTTTCGAATAATTTCTTCTATAAGTCTATATCTACATTAAATTTCTTATAAAGTTTTCAATATTCACTAAATTTTTATAAGCAGCAGTCTCGTGATTCAATGGATACAAAATTACTTATTTGTAATATTTGTAATATTTGTAATATTTACTTAAAAAAATACACTAACTACATTCTTTTTACACTATCATTAGTTATGATACCGGCAAAGCGTAAAAAAAGAGATTCCAAGCTGGGAGGAATCTCTTTTTATATATGGTAAATAGAATAGGATATTCATCCGTATTCGATTACAATATCATATTAAATTGTTTCTTGAATAAATATTAACTAAATTGCATTACATATGCATAGCATAGTTTTATATTGTTTTGCATTGCATTGTATTGGTATGTTTGTATCACATTTTTTGCATAACTTATTCTATCACACTTTATATGGATAAATTTACAAATGGCGAAATTCGACCTTATTTTGATGAAATTGGAATTTTACGTATCTTTGTTATTGCCATAGTTTCGACTCCCAATAATTTCTATCCGTTAGATTCCAGGTATTCGATTTCTGCATTTTGCTCATAACCGTGAAAATAAATTTAGATTTGATATTAAACTTTGACTTACCAAGTTTATGACTCGCTTTCCTTGAAATTGAAGTAACCTTCCTATCTATTTTTTGTTTTACTTTCTCTGGAACTTCAACCCACGACATTGCATTTACATTGACATTCATACGATATATTTGGGGAACTCCCCACCAGAACAATTGTCTTGCTAAGGATTTTGTCACGCTCCCGGCACCCCCTCCAGCAGCGGTGGATACTACGATTCCTATTTTGTCAAACATTTCTCTTCTTGGACGATGTGACATCCATATATAAGCCAAATGATCAAATAAGGTTTTTAGTTGCCCTGTCATTTCAAAGCAATAATTTGGAGAATCAATGATAATCAGATCTGAGCGCAGCATGGACGCTAGAATCACCTGCACCTTATCTGCCTGCGGGCAATACTCTTCTCCTTTTTGAATACACTGAAAACAACCTACGCAAAAGCTTGGAGTATCTTTCGGCATAAAATATTCATAAATAATTGTATCATCTCTGGAAAGCTTTTTAGCTATTAAAGTTGAGATATGATAGGTACTTCCTTTATGACTTTGACCATGTATCATCGTGATTTCCATATAATTACTCTCCCCATCAACATATTCTTATTTATTATTCTGCATTATCAGGATATTCTGTATGATCAAGTCATACTGCATTATAGGATATTCTGTATAATCAAGTTATACTGTATTATCTGAATTGACTTTACTTTCTACATCAACCATATTGTTAGTATATTCTTCATTATCTGCGTTGATTTTATCAGCTGTTTTTACTCCCACCTTTAATGATCCGGCCTTCAATTTTCTCTTTGCTATAATCGAGTCAATATTTTTCCCAATCGAATGTTTAATCACTCTCTGACTTTCTCCGAAAAAGATTGCAATCATTTTCCTCATGAACTTCCGCGCTTCTGGATCCATGTTCTTATATGCCTTTAACATTCCTTCTGCTGAAGACAATCCATCTGTGGAAATACCGCTCACTGTCTTTGACCCTGCAGCATAAATGATATTGAACAGTTCTTCCACAAACTGCTCCCTCTCCTCTAACGAAAGCTTGTTCAGCCATAACTTAATTGCCTTATTAAAGTTAATGCTGGATTTATCCAGACCTTCCACCTTTACGAATTGATTTCCCTTTACTTCCCACGAGAAAACATTGTGCTGCAATATTCCCTTACTGTCACTATTAACGACCGCATATTCTTCTCTATGTTCTAATAGGATACCTACAATTGAAGTCTTTGGTATTATTGTTGTAATCCTTGTAAGCATTCTTCGATATCCCTGTCTACGAATAAACTTAGGCTGAAATCCAGGTCCATCGTTATTATAAACCGCCACAATTCTATCTTGCAGCTCTTGTTCCGCTGATACGGCAACATATACCGCCAGATTACCACCTTTGGAATGTCCTCCCAAATATAACTGTCCTTTGAGACTTGGAACAATATAATTAACATAAGCTACTGCATCTTTTTGTGCCCGGACTTCTTCCATAAAACTCATCTGTAAATCTTCCTTCCAGCCTACGAGCGTGTCATCCGTTCCCCGGAATGCAATATAATGTTGATTTTGGGTAAGTGAAAATACGATTGCTGAAAACTGTTCCGACTTCTCAAACTCAATACGATTCACATAGCAAGATAGTCCAATACTTCCAAATCGGATTGTCTGTGATGCTTTGACAAGCAGTTCAGGAATTTGACGAAAGAAATAGTTTTTGGCATATCCAGCATCAAAATCAATTGCATCAATTACTCGGTCTGCCACTTCGGACAACGTGACAATACCTTCCTCTGTTTTAAATGCTACGATACCATCATAATCCAAATAAGAAAGAGCAGATAAAATCAAGTTATCAACTACATTGAGTGCATCCTGCTCAAAGCTTAAATCGCCGCGCCAATCCAGATAATCTAATATATTATGCATATCTTACCCCCATATGATTATGTATCTTTTAACAGAATCAATTTGGCATTTACTATTTTACTATCATTACTATTCCTGCCGTAAGTTGAAATAAATTACTTTATTTGTATAATGCAATAATATATCAAATAAAGTAAATAATCAACGAATAGATTATTGTATTCTGTTCCTGATATCAGAAAACACTGATTCAAGAACTCGAGTAGGATTCAAAGAATTCCGCCTTTCTATTTGTAACCATATAAAAAAGTCTTCTTAATCAATATAATTAAGAAGACTTTTTTTGTTACTGATTATTTATTCAATTATTTAAATCAAAAATCATTACTATTTCTAATTTAAAGTCCAAGATTGCCTATTCACCAATCAATTTATCTTTTTTGTAAATATGTTCAATTAACCAAGTAGCTAAAAAATCAATCAATTCTAATAAAGAATCCTTTTGATTTTCATCGATCTTCTCAAAATTATATTCATTCAATTTTTCAATAAACTCATTATGAGCAACCTTCTGTGATAGAATTCTTTTGTATCCAGTACTTTCCATATATTCTTCTTCATGAGAAAAATGATATTTGGTATAATCCTTTAAATCATTAATTACTTCAACAATATAATCATATTTATCAGGAATAAAATTATCAGTTAATAATTCATATGCTTCATTTGCAATTTCAAAAAGTCTTGCGTGTTCTTTATCGACAAACTCGATTCCTGTAAAATACTCCGGTTTCATCTCGTACACTATAATGTTCCTCCTATCTACTACTATCTTTTTAATAAGTCAGTTTTATGTCTAGTTCTAGTTTTTAGTATCTAAGTCCAGCTTGCACTGTCTAGTTCCGGCTTTTACTGTCCATTTCCAGCTTTTACTGTCTCGTTCCGGCTTTTACTGTCTCGTTTCATTTTTTTCACTATGAAATATAATTCTCAGGTAATCTTAATTGTATATTTTCATCTTAAGTACTTTTCTGATTCCTTAAAACGAAACTGCATATTAGATTTCTTCAAATGCTGCTTTATCAAGACTACAATCAGGGCAAACCCAATCAGCCGGAACATCTTCCCATGCTGTACCAGGTGCAACTCCATTATCTGGATCCCCTAACTCTGGATCATAAATATAACCACAAGGACATAAGTATTTTTTCATAATAACCTCCATATTTGTTTTATTTTTGAGAAAACAAGATATCGTATCTCAAATCGATTTGACTGAACCAATAATATCACATTATAGTCTTACTTTCAAGTCAATTTTAATAATAATTACTATTATTGTTATTATGTATATTTACTCATCAAACGCTACAACAACATAATATCCACGATCGGTATGCCTAAGTTCTTTTACAATACCTGTTGGAGATTTAATGCGTTCGTTCACCTTGATGCATCCTGACATGGCGACTGCTGGTTCAATGATATAAGAATAGTTGATAGAAGATGGCCGTTCTGTTATTGTAACTTCATCATCCACCTTTACCAAACCCTGCCGTTCCATTTTAAATATTACTTCTCTCATAGTAACAACCATGCCTTTCTCTACTCTTCCCAATCCATTTGCTTATCCGGGATACCAAGTCTGCGGCATTCCTGACAAACTTTTTCTTTTTCTTCTGCATTCCCGATTTCATATTGTAACACCTTATCTTTAAAAACAATGATTTTAATATTGTCCTTTTTCATATCAACAAACCAGTTTCCGTACTCTTCACTGGAAACGAATGCTTTCGATAAAAGCACAGGAAAATCTATCTGTTTTGAGGTAAAATATAATGCAGTCCAATATTTCGGCTTCCAATCCGTTTTCCATAACTCAACTTTCTCAATAGCTATATAATCCAGTATTAATTCATCCTTGATACTTTCTTTAATAATTAATCCTTGGTAAAGGATATCTTGAGGCTCCTCCTGTTTTTGAATTCCACAGGTATGAACCTCTTTCATTTCGTTTAGTTCAAGTTCATCCTTTAATAAGACATCAATCGTAACTCGAAATAGTTTACTAAGTAAAATCAAGTTATCTGTTTCAGGTAATGCAATATCTGCTTCCCATTTTGATATTGCCTGCCTGCTGACACCGCACTTCTCTGCTAACATTTCTTGTGTATATCCAAAATTCTTTCTTAAACACTGTATTTTTTTAGCTAATATCATGTCAGATACCTCCTTCTAATGAGGCAATTATATTAAATTCTATCTGTTCTTTCCACCACTCATAAGTTTCATAAAAGCAACGATTGGTTGCCTTCTGCCTTCCGGTCGAAAGCTTTTCATTATTTTCCGTGTATTCTAATGTCAGAAAAATATAGCTGTTGCAATTAAAAGTTGACCTGTAAAATATAATGCAGAAACTAGGTTAGATAATAACTGTTTGTCATTATAAAATTTCCATACGCATAACAATATGTCTGATATCAGAAACATTACTGCTCCGATTGAAAATATAAGCTGCAGCGTAGGGTTCTGTGAATTTCCATTCATCATTAATACTGCTTTTACAGCCATGAAAGTGACTAAGATTGAATAGCCTGATAAAAGCCATTTTGCCTTTCCCATCTCCATTTTCATTTTATTACTTATTACATAAGATATCGCTATCACAATTGCTGTTATGAGGAATTCCTGAATATGAAGGCCTTCTGACGTAATCATAGCGGCAATGTATAAAATATGGGTAATGCCAAAGCTTAATATTCCAATGATAAATTTTTTCTCATCGGTTTTAATATATGCAAGAAAATAATCTCCCACTATCGCAAACAACATCCCAGCAAATATTAACAACGAGAATATATCAGCTTTCTGGCGGATAACTCCAAACAGTCCAATCGTACAGAAGATAGTAGATAAAATCATTTTATACCCCAGTGCCTCTATCGATCCCTTCTGCTTAACCTTTACGATATATAAAGGCAATAATACACTCCAATATATTACCCATACAATTCCTAACAGAACAATAGTAAGGTTCATCCAATCTCCCTTCAAAAGAAAAGCATTTTATTCTTCTTCCGCAGTAATCGCCTTGATTCGGTGAATCAGCATATCGATTGCAATTTCATTCATGCCGCCTCTTGGAACAATGATATCTGCATATTTCTTATATGGTTCTACAAACAATTCATGCATCGGTTTTACTGTGTTGGTATATTGTGTAATAACTGATTCCAAGCTTCTTCCACGTTCATTCACATCTCGTCTGATACGCCTGATCAATCTCTCATCTGCATCAGTATCAACAAATATTTTTATATCTAGCAGTGATCTTAACTCTGTATTTTCAAAAATCATAAATCCTTCGACAATAATAACTTTTGCAGGATTTACTTTAACTGTCTCTGCAAGTCTAGTATGTTCTGTATAGGAATAAACCGGTCTTTCAATCGCAACCCCTGTTTTAAGTTGTTTAATATCATTAATGAGTCTTTCTGTATCAAATGCGTTCGGATGATCATAATTAAGTTGAGTTCTTTCAATTAATGGCAATTCATCATGAGGAAGATAATAAAAGTCATGGCTTAATAATTCCACACTCTCCTGACACTCCTGCTTAATACGATTTGCTACGGTAGTCTTACCAGAAGCAGAACCTCCCGATACTCCAATCACTACTACATTTTTCATGTTTTCCTCCTATAATAACCAATTTACTTGTGCTACTAGTGTTGCTTCTCAAACATTCGATTTAAACTCATCATTTACTCTAAACTAAAATGCTACCTTGCCACATCTCAAACGCCTGGATGAGTAAGGAACAAACACCAACCGGATACCGTTTTTCATCTTCCCTATCAGGAAGAACAAGGGAGCTTATCATTATTTTTCCTTATTCACTAAATCATAAAGCTGATACCTGTTTATCATATCGATATATAAGAATTTTCGTCCAAACAGTTGTTTATAGGTAATTGAATTCGTCTTACCTTCCTGCTTTAATCGATTCATTTTAACAAGGATGTCATTATATTCTTTCAAAACTGCTGATAACATTTGTTCAAATGCCTGTAACCTAGCATCTTGCTCCTCCAACATACCACACCTCCAAATGAAAATCTGGATTCAGATTATTTTATTGCTGTTTCCCGAACGATAAACTATTCATTAATTATGTTAATCTGACACATCCTCATTGCTTCTAAGGCATTCTTGTG
>JBASOB010000580.1:0-1895 GCA_049657865.1 Mobilitalea sp. | reverse complement strand
TGCTTAAACTGGAAGAACATAGCAAAAAGAAAATTCTATTCAGCAGAATAGACACGGCAAGCGGCAAAGACCTTGAGAAGTTGACAAAATTGCTGGAGATTATTGAAGATGAAAAGGATCGAGAAGATTGAAGGAATCGCCGATTTAATTAGAGACTTATCAATAATTGTAAGAAAAGCTGATTTAGGTTCAAAGTATAACGCCCTAACAACCAAGTTTAATGAAGGATATTTAGTTGTCGTAAATGAGAATCTTGATTATGAAAAAACAATAGATGCTTTGAAACATGAGTTGTGTCACATAATGATTGGACATCTTGATGAAGAATGTAAAACAGAACGTCAAATGGAACGAGAAGTACAAATTCAAATGAGAAAAAATAAATATAGAATATAAACAGAATAAATTGGAGGTGTTATTATGGAAAAAGACCAATGGGAAAACCAAACGGCGAAATACTGGTTCCCCGAAAATACACACGTGAAAAGAATCCCAAATTCAACCAGCCCTTCTCATTACATAGTAATATTTATGATTGTCTATGCAATATCTGGGTTCATCGGTTCACTTGTTTTTGGGGCAATGTTTAGTGATGACTCTGGGTTTAACGTGCAGGTGTTTTTAGTCTCGGCAGCAACCACTGGATTAACGTCATGGATTATATGGATTATATCAAAAGTGGTCGAATTGAATGAAAAAAGTAATGAATATCTACGAGATATAAAAGAAAAACTAAGTAAGTAAAATGAAGGGAGAAACGAAATGAAACGCCCATTGAAAGTTTTAAGCATTTTGTTATTTTTCGCTGGCATTGGGTTACTTGTTTTCGGATTATCCGCTCTTAATCACACCTTTTCGGATATTTAGGTATATTGATCGATCTCCACTGCCAGCTTCGTGTGCAGTGACTCAAACAGCTCGACCTGTTTCTTGCGGCAGTTACATACCATCCATCCATCGCGTCTCTTGTCAGCCTTGACCATGCGGGCGTCAAGAAGGCAGTCCTGAGCACTTTTGCCCTTTACATCCTTAACAGCATCCTCGAACTCTTTGCGAATAAGAGAACTCACAAGCATGATGAAGGCAAGTCCCTGCGTCTTGTAATAATCCTGCTGGTAGAGAGAACCGTAATCCGCCTTGTTCTTGAAGTAATTGTAATAAGTTTCGATGGTCCAACGCTTTTTATAGATCTCATAGATCTCCTGGGGTGTCCTGCCCATGATGCTTGTCTGCAAGACAATCAGACCCATGAAGTCCTTTAGCTTATCGAATCCTTCCTGAGTATAGGCCTTATCTCCCATGCCCATATGACGGAGATAATTCGTCTGCTCAGCAGCCGACTCATTCTGATCCCTGTACGTGATGACACGGTTTCCATCGATCATTTCGTCTTTGTATTCGATCACGGAGGCCTTGCGTCCTCGCTGGTACATGAAGCGGCCTGTCATCTCGAGACTGCTGACAGCCTTTTTGCAGGCTGTGATGTTCTTTCCGAGGGGAATGATGTATGAGTTCCCGTCACGGCTGAACAGCTTCAGGTTCTCCGCACTGTAGAAGCCCCTGTCTATGACAAAGAGCATGTTTTTGAGCTCGACCTGCCTTGCCAGGTCCTTGACACTGACCTTGTCAGTACTTGCTCCCTCATAAATCCTTGCAACCCATATTCGGCAGGAGTCAAGTCCTAAAAGTTGGTGTAAATTGCCTTTCGGCATCTGCATGATTCAGGTGACAACACGCAGGTGGGCGGCTCGTTCTGCTAACGTTTGCTTTCTAGCTACATCTCTCTCTTCGAAGTAGTGGTCCATTGTAAAATATTTCTTGCCGGTCATCCATTTTTCGTGGTGCTCCATGAGCACGGATCCCATCAGCCGGATCAGACTGTCATCGTGTTGGGG
>JBASOB010000579.1:0-5210 GCA_049657865.1 Mobilitalea sp. | reverse complement strand
GGATATGGAAGAAGGATGTGCAAAAGAAAATCCCATTTCGATGTCGCAGCTTATATCAATTACAAGGCATTCTTTTTTGAATCTCTTTATATCGGAATTATTAATAAACAGAACTGGATCATTTGGATTCTGCAATATTCCATTTATGATAATATCGGCACTGACTAAGGTATCTATTAATGGTTTTATTTCATTATCTACAGATGCAATCACATAATCACCTGTCTTATTTTTATAAAATTGTTCATATTGAACTACTGATATTTTATCAGAAACCAGATGAACCGGTCTTCGAGTATAAACAGTTATATTGTTAAAACCATGACCCATTAAGGAAATGATAGCGCCCCGACTAACAGAACCGAAGCTTATTATAACAACTTTACGTGGTGGTCCGAAATGACCATCCACACCCCATAACTGTAGAGCGTGCTGGACTCCACAATATCCGGCCATTTCATTGTTTCGTTGGAAAATATGGGTTCGGTTTCGACCCCCTTGAAAGTACATATTTTCCCATGCAATTAGCGTTAACTTTTTATTGATAGCGATTTGAGTTATATTTTTTTGCTGGAGAGCATGGATCCAACCCCATACGAACGTACCTTCCCTCATTTCATTAAAATCTTCTTCCGTTGGTTTAGGAATTATAATAGCTCTTAAGTTCTGATATAACTCCTCGCGATTCATAGTTTGATTCCCGGTTAATTTAGATATTTGTTCATCGGATACTCCAAAAGGAAGACCGTATCCTTTCTCAAAATATAGATGTCTACATACGCTTGCAGGTAAATCCTTAATGTGATTTGGGTGTATTGGAACTCTCTTTTCATTTTCCTTTTTTGATGTTTTAATAACGCCTACATCCATAGTTACCTCCTTTTGTATAATGAAAAAACATTAAATCCCCAACTTTATTTAATAGATTTTAGTACAATTAAATTGTCACTTTCTTCTAGTTCGACTTCCGAATCAAGAATAGCCATTACATTGGAATCACGAATGATGGCAATAATGTTAATCGACTCAGTCTGACGCAATCTCAATTTTTTTAAACTTTTGCCTACCCAATCAGGTAGAGGCTTCATTTCAATGATAGAATACTTATCTGAGCTGTGAATGTAACTCATCAGGTCGTTCGTAATAAAACTATAAGCTACTTTTTCTCCCATTTCAGTTTCTGGAAGCACCACATAATCAACACCCATCATTTCTAAAATTTTCTTTTGGCGTATTCCATTTGCTTTTGTTACAAGGTAAGGGACATTCATCTCTTTCGCAATCATAGAAGTAATACAGGTATCTTCGAAATCACCACTAAAAGCTATAATAACTACATCAAAATTGCGCAAGCCGATTTTTTCTAAAACAGCTTTATCCGTAACGTCAGCTTGCATGACGTGCGTAGCATATTCGGAGCTCTCATGAACTACAGCTTCGTTAATATCACAGCATAGCACATCGAAACCGTTGTTGTATAAGGTGGCGGCTACACTTCTACCAAATTTGCCTAGCCCTAAAACAGCGAATTGGGTACTTTTACTTGTTCTGAATTTTTTCATTTTCCTTCACCTTTATCCAATCATAATATCTTCTTCGGGGTAACGTATTAAGGCGTTTATATGACTTGAACGATTTGACAAAGAAATTACAATTGCAATCGGTCCGATTCGTCCAATAAACATACAAAATATAATGATAAGTTTGCCAAAACTTGAAAGGAAGGGAGTAATGCCGGTTGTTAAGCCAACAGTTCCTAAAGCAGAGGACGTCTCGAACAGTAAATCAATAAAAGTATGGTTGAAAATCGAATTACTTTCGGTGAGTGATAATAATGTTGTTGCACCAATCCAAATCAAAAACATAATTACTAAGATAGCTAGAGCTTTCTGCAAGGTTTTGGTGGAAAGCGAACGACCAAAAACGGTAATATTATAATAATCTTTAATAACAGACCAGACACTACAAAATAAAATTGCTATGGTTACAGTTTTAATACCTCCGGCAGTACCTCCAGGAGATCCTCCAATCAACATGAATATACTTGAAATTAATTTTGAAGATTCATTCAATCCACCTTGTGATATCGTACTGAATCCTGCAGTTCTAAGTGTAGTTGATTGAAAAAATGCAGTTAAGAATTTATGAGGCCAAGTAAGATTGCCCAATGTGGAAGGATTATTGTATTCAAAAATCATGAAATAAGCTGTTCCTGAAACAAGAAGTATCAGAGTTGTTAATAGAGCCAATTTTGAATGCAGTGAAAAGGTAACTCTTTTCTTTTTATTTGAAGACAATAAAAATTTTACTTTTTGAATAATATCGCTCCAGACAGTAAATCCAATTCCACCTATAATAATCAAGATGATGATAATAAGGTTAAAGGTAATGTTTGATGAAAATGGAATTAGACTTTGATCACCAATCAAGTCAAAACCAGCATTACAAAAAGCGGAAACAGAATGAAATATTCCATAAAACAGGGATTGATTCCAATTATAATTATGAAGTAGAAAAAAGAGTGTAAGAAGGACGGCACCGATTCCCTCACAGATTAGTGTACCTCGGATCACCAAGAGTACCATTCGCACCATACCTTTAGGATTTAAATTGTTTAATGCTGCTTGAATTGTTAAACGGTCCTTAAAGGTAACTTTCTTACCTAATTGCACTAAAAAAAAGAAAAAAACGGTTACTAAACTTAAGCCACCAATTTGAATTAAACATAAAATAATAATTTTCCCAAAAAAACTCCATGTTGATACCGTAGTAAGCGTAGTTAAACCTGTTACACATACAGCAGAAGTTGCTGTAAAGATAGTATTTAAGAGCGAGACCTCAACTCCGGGAAGATGCGAAAAGGGGAGGTACAGAAGAAATGTACCAAGTAATATAAGTAACACGAAACTTATCAAAATAATCTGAGTTGGGGATAATTCTTTTTGTATTTGTTTATATATATGGTGTATCTTTGCTGTCATGTTAAAACGGTTCATTTTATATTATCCTTTCAAAAAATATGAGATAGAATATTCTATATGGCATCTGCGTTTATAGTATCTTTTCCCTTTATATGGAATGCTTATTAAGCAATATTTAATATTAAAAAAGGATGTACGACTTCATTTAAGAAGCCCTCCACCCTGTAAGCTCAAGACTTGAAACAGTTAATGATAACTGTCCAACCGGAAAATTATATATCTAGTTTAATTAAGTATAAGTTTAATGGAATAAAAAGTCAATAGAGATTTTCTTGTAGAAATCAATAAATATGATTAATCCATAGACAAAATAATAGGAAAACTAGTTTATTAATCTATAAATAAAGTTGTGTAACTTTAAAAGCACATAAATCCATGAGTGATAGGAAATATGTGCTTTTTCTACAGCTTCCAATCAGAATCGAACTGATGACCTCTTCATTACGAGTGAAGCGCTCTACCATCTGAGCTATGGAAGCAAGGTGAATATTGTCGTTAATCCGTCTAGGACCTTGAAATCTGGTCATCCAAATAAAAAAAATATCCAGCTTATTTTACTAAAATTGTATTCTGATAAATTGAGTACTCACCTATTCTATTATAAACATAGGAAAATTTCAAGGATTTTTTATAATTAATTTATTCGGAGAGATTCGTACCTGTTAACATAATAATAACCGGATATGAAATACCACTAATCTGAATAGTAGAGTAGCTACAATATCCGGTTTTCTTTTGTATTTACAAGAATAATAATCTATCTGGTCTCTCCCATATAACAAAGTCCAATTGCTCCAGGACCGGAATGAGATCCGATACTTGGACTGACAAAATTTATAATGATATTAGAGTCAGTAAGATGTTCTCTAATTAAATCAGCAAGATAATTCGCATCTTCAATACAGTCACAGTGAGCGATGCAGATAGGATCGCTGCCACCTTTATATTTACCCATACACTCCAGCATATTATTGCACATGGTAGCTAAAGATTTCTTGCGGCCCCTTGCGGTTGATTGGGAGACGAGCTGACCTTCTGGATTCACGTAGAGGATTGGCTTGATATTAATCATAGAACCAAGGATAGCAGTCGTCTTAGAAATTCTTCCACCGCGATGAAGATGACCTAGATCATCTACTGTAAAGCGAACACAGAATTCCTGTTTATGTTCTTCCAGCCAGGTAGCAATTTCGTCTATTGTTTTGCCTTCTTCTTTCATCTGAACTGCTTTCATAACAAATAAGCCTTCGCCCATGGATACGTTCAGAGTATCAACAACAATAATTTTAGCTCCAGGATTTTCTTCACAGATTTCTTCTGCACCGGTTACTACATTACTGCAGCCACCACTTAGAGACGATGAAAAACTAAGGTGTAATATGTCAAATCCCTGATCCACATAATCTTGAAATGTTTTGCGGATGACTTCGGGATTACTAGCCATAGTAGTTGGTATTAGACCGGTTCTCATCTTGTCATAGAATTCTTTCGGAGTGAGATTGACCTCATCACCATATGTAATTCCTTCTAAATCGTAATAATGAGGGATAATACCGATCTGTTTTTCTTTGATGTAATCTTCGAGCAAGTCGGAGTTTGAATCTGCAGTAATAACAAAATCTTTCATATCTCTAATCCTCCCAATAATGGTTATAATGATATTCTACTAAACAAGGTAGCTTAACGCAAGTAATTAATATAAAAGATTCATATAATGTTTATAAAAAATTTATAATTATAGAAAAAAACTCCATAATACTATGGGGTTTATATAGTTGAAATTCGTTAGAAAAAGGTTAATGAAATTCAAGTAACAAGTAAATCCTAACTTAATGATTTCACTTATTTCATTACATTCCATTAACCTTCTAATGTTGGATTATATGCAACTATACAGAATTATCTTTCTGTTCCCATGAAGAATAAGGCAACAGTTCCGGGACCAGAATGAGCTCCAATCGTAGGACTGACAAAATTAATCAGATAATTTTCGATTCCAAAGCGTTCTTTTATTAAATCAGCAACTAATTCTGCATCCTCCAAGCAATCACCATGACTGATAAATATGATATCATTTTTAACAGGATAGTTTTTCACACGAATCGCCATTTGCTCGACTAAAGAAATTAATGCTTTCTTTCTACCACGAACATTGTTGAGAGGAACGAGATGTCCTTCGTTATCAACATGCAGAACTGGCTTCACATTAATTAAGGTACCGATAATAGC
>JBASOB010000578.1:0-2037 GCA_049657865.1 Mobilitalea sp. | reverse complement strand
CTCTTATTTAATTGCCGGAAATTCGGAAGGTAAGATTGTGGCCTATGTTTACCAACAGGGTTTGTACTATTTCAACACTGAAAGAAATCATTTCATACCCTTGATTCTCAATAGAAAATTGAATATTAAAAAGATTATTTTTGATGACAATGATAATTTATGGGTATTAACAAAAGACAAGGTTGTGTATATAATTACACTTCAAACAGAAGATCATCAGTTAATTGTGCGGAACGTAAATCAATTTTCATTGAATGCCGTCGAAAATATCTTTAATTTTAAATCAGGCCAAATACTTTTTCAGACATCTGACTCTAAGGTTTACACATATGAGGAACAGGGAAATAAACTCAGATTACTTCCTCTCAAGGGCGAAGTCGGGCATATCAACAATGTAGTGTTTCAGGAGGAATTAACGTATCTGGGGACGAGCAACGGCCTATATCTGTATGAATCTGATACCGGTATAAAACCGATAATAGAAAATATTTCTGTGCTGAGTCTATTTTATAATGTGAGTCAAAATATTATCTGGATAGGTACAGATATGAAAGGGATTTATAAATGTATCCCTTCCGATGAGAAATTCAGGGCGTATTTGTCTGCAGATATCCCTAATTTCGGGAATGCCGCTGTGAGAACTTTTTTTGAAGATGAAAACAAGACTCTCTGGATTGGTACTAAAGGATCAGGGATACACACCTTCATACGGGACTCTAAAACCGGAGAACTTAAACTTAGCAATAGATTTAGTGTGGAAAATGGATTGTTAAGTAACTCTGTTTTTAAAATTGTAAAAGGATTTTCCGATGAGTATTGGATAGGGACAGATGGAAACGGAATCAATTATTTTGACAAAAAAACAAGAAGTATCCGTAGTTTGAGTATTCCAAAGGATTTGGTTCTTTCATCTATTTATGCCATTTTACCCGACAGTGACAATATCTTATGGGTAGGAACAAGCGGTTCCGGAATGTACAAGCTAAAGATTAATCGCTCCACAAACCCTTACCGTGTTATTGATTACAAGCAATTTATTTTTAAAGAAGAAGAATCGTCTCTGAGTAACAACATTGTGTATTCAATTATAAAAGACAACAATACCCACTTATGGATAGGTACGCGAGGTGGCGGCGTTAACCGATTTGATATCGTTAACGAGACCTTTGAGGTATTTAAATTTTCCGAAAATAATTTTAGTAGCGACGATGTACTTTGTTTACATAAAGACAATAAAGGTAGTTTATGGGTCGGCACAAGTATGGGACTTAATAAGCTGACAGGGAACTTCCAAGACGAACCGCCGATCTTTCATTTCAGTGAAAAAAACGGAATACCTAACAACACGATTCATGGAATTTTAGAAGATGAAAACAATCATCTGTGGATCAGTACCAACAACGGGCTGACAAAACTTGTCCAAGATGGAGTTGATACAAATTCCTATCATTTTATTTCATATTTTGCCAATGATGGATTGCAAGACAATGAATTTTCCGACGGTGCATATTATTCGAGTCCATATTCTTCTTTTTTCTATTTTGGTGGAATCAGTGGGTTCAATGAATTCGATCCTTTGGAGATTATTCAGAATGAATATATGCCGGGACTATGGTTGGAAACTTTTTATGTTGACAATACCGAGACGGATTTATCCGATTATATAGTTCGAAAAAAAGATAGTGAAGTCCTCACTTTATCACATAAGCACAAATCATTCAGCTTCCGATTTATACCGATTGACTATTTAGCTTCCTCTAAATGTGAAATAGCCTATAAACTGGAGGGATTTCACGATGCCTGGGTCAACTTAGGCACATCAAATACGGTTGTATTTACTAATTTACCGAAAGGTAAGTATGTACTTAAAGTGAAAGCCAGCAATGCAAATAAAATATGGGGTGAAACGCTTTTCAGTTTACCTATAAGAATAACTCCCCCATGGTGGAAAAGCAATGTGGCATATTTATCTTACATTGTTTTATTTTTAATTATAGCATCAATTGTCAGGAAGTTGATATTGTATCGCATGAAGTT
>JBASOB010000577.1:0-2278 GCA_049657865.1 Mobilitalea sp. | reverse complement strand
TTAATTTTTTCATTTCTTGGCTCCTCCTTTTCATTTAAGTACATTGTATCGAACTGTCTTATCAATTTCGAATAAAGATTTGCACCCTAACCGTGCAAATGTTTATTTTGCCTTTCATTGCCTCATTTCTACAGGAAGAAAGCCCTCAAGCATTTTGATGATATGCCTAAGAGCCTTCGTATCGGGCATTACTATTTTCTATGTAACCATACGGGTCCAATCATCTCCAATAGCACAAATTGTCTCCTCCTATTCGACGGTGCCAATATTCTTATTATGAATTGCTTTTGTCAAAATGATAAACAGAGTGATAATGAGCAGAATCATACAGGCTGTCACTGTTAATATAATCATAGGATATTGACTCGCAAAACCCTCCTTCGACTGGTGCTTTATTAGTATCCCAAAATATGCCCATATAATTACAAGTCCATATGCCACGTCCCTGTTTTTCAGAGTTGTTATAATACCTATCAGAATACCAACAATTAGAATCAGAATGGTCCATACCTGTTCTGAAATTCCAAAGCGGTTCCATTTCAGACTAACCAGCAGCGTCGTTGCATTTGCTATCGTAGCTACCGTAATCCATCCAAAATAAATACTGAATGGTATGCGTACCAATATTTTTTCAGTAAATGTAAGCTTTTCTCTTTTTATGAGAATTGCAATGAGGATAAGGCCTAGCAATATCACCAGCATAAGAATCATCGACAACGGAAGGATTCGGTAATGCCACGAAAAAATCCAAATCATATTTGCAATCGATGATACAGAGAATAAGATACCGACTTTATTTAATAATTCAGCCTTAATTATGCTTTTATCTTTTTGCAAGAACCCAATTTGATAGACAGAATAAAAGGCTAATAGGAGGTATATGATCCCCCAAATAGCAAAGGTAAGTCCGGTAGGTGCAAATAGATTCGGATAAGAATCTGAAACCTGACCTGTATTCACACCATTAATCGGAAGAATATTTGCCAATGCATTCACAAGGATCATTCCAATATAAGTTACAATAACTGACATTTTCACAACGGTATTGATTTTATTCTGTTTCATATTCATAGCTCCTCCTTAAATTATAATGTAATTCTTTAATCTATTCCAGATAGTTCTTCCTCATTCGGCTCTCTAACATACCTTTTCTTAGACCTATCTACTGATTAATCGCCAACCAAAAAATACACGAATGGCAAACATCATTCGACATGTTTACTATTCGTGTATTTATTTTTTGCCAATACCTTAAAACAGATTTTTCACCTTTCCAAGAAGACCATCCGCTTTATCTAACGATACTTTTGCTTTCACACCGTCAATTACTGCGTTAATCTGATCATCCGGAAGATCAGTTCCAAGGATTGATTCTATGGTTTTTACTGGTTCTTTTGAGAATTTGGAAGCAAAATCTTTGTCTGACTTAATTTTTTCAACAATTTCTTCAATTTTCGCTTTTATATCCATGATTTTTTCTCCTTTTTGAGTTTGATTTTATCAAATCTCTGATTCTTTACAATAGAAGAACTATCTTTGAATACTCCACCTTAATTAAGGCTAATTGTAACACCTGATACATCTTTCAAACCTTTACTGCCACTATTTTGCTGAGCTACCTTTAACGTCCTAATTATAACATATCATTTACAAATCAGTCTATCACTTTTGTTATTTTTAATGTCAATTTAACGTAAAATAATCGTTTGAAGGTGTGAGTGATATTTCTTCAAATCCTTGAAAGAGAAAGGCTTGCCATGGGAAGGGAAGATTGTTTTCGCATTTGTTTTTATCATAGTAGTCCATGAGTGACGATAATTCTCAAGATTTTCAATCCAAATTATATTTCGCTTCACGCTTGGGAAGCCGTTCATCGCAGCATCTCCACAAAACAGTTCTCCGTCCTCCGATAAAAGTCCGATTGAATCCAGAGTATGACCGGGAAGAGCTAATATTCGCAGAGGAATCTCCTGTTCTAGTAAGGGTTGTGAAGTGCCATTCCAGATAGTTGCATCTCTAAGCACATCAACTACAGAAAACCCGTGTTTTCCTTTTCCTGCAAGGCTCATACCTTCTACAAATATCTTTGCCAATCTACCGGAACAGCCTCCAATCGGCTGATTATGGCCAGTCATCAATCTCTCCGGTGACTGAGCATGCACAATCAATTGTGCATGGGTAGCCTTCAACAATTCTCCAAGGAAACCCGCATGATCATCGTGAGCATGCGTTAAAAAGATAAATTTGATATCAGAAACATCAATCGAATGCTCTGCTA
>JBASOB010000576.1:0-9842 GCA_049657865.1 Mobilitalea sp. | reverse complement strand
GCGCTGTTCCTTCTGATCATTTATTCTTATAGTAAAAGATTTACCTATCTGTGTCACTTGATACTCGGAGTAACCTGTGCCTGTGCACCCGTGGGTGCCTGGCTTGCGGTAACAGGAGAACTTTCCTGGATTCCATTATTTATGGGGGCAGCCAATACTTTATGGGTAGCAGGATTTGATATCATTTATGGATCTCAGGATTATGATTTCGATAAGAAGAACGGTCTTTATTCCATTCCAGTAAAATTCGGAGTGAAGAACGCATTACATATATCAATGTTGTTTCATGTCATCACCTTGATCTGTCTTATCATCATTGGCCTTCTTGCTCCAGCGCTGGGACTGATCTATTCTATTGGAATCCTCATTATTACAGGTTTATTTGTCATTGAATACCGTATCATATCACCGACGAATCTAACGAATGTTAATATAGCCTCCTATAG
The DNA here is from genome assembly GCA_049657865.1 of Mobilitalea sp. GTDB lineage: Bacteria > Bacillota > Clostridia > Lachnospirales > Lachnospiraceae > Mobilitalea. The sequence continues at coordinate 9,396 of JBASOB010000576.1, read as the reverse complement.
TGTTAATCAGCTGATCAGCATTACTTTGTTAGTATTTGGAGTATTGGATGCATTGATATGACTCTCATAAGTACACTAATAAATTGAAAAAGAATGTACCTGCATCCATACTCACTACACTACCTAGAATGTATTATGACAACCAAATCAAATTCAGAATATTTGTTATTCAATAGAAAACATAAAAGAAAATTCATATCAGCAGGAGAAACTACAATGAAAAAGACAATCAGAATAATATCATTAATTATAATTACTACCATGTTATTAGCAGGGTGCAGTTCCAAGGAACAATCTTTCGTAAAGGAGGAGGCTGTTACAAAACCAGTCATTAAGATTGGAATGATGTCTTCTAGCGACGTGATTCCCTATGTACTGATTCAAGAAAATGAGTTGGATGATAAATATAATTTTGAACTGGAACTTGAAGTATTCACCTCCGCAAAGGACCGGGATGCAGCATTTCAGGCAGGAGAATTAGATGGAGTGCTAACGGATTATATCGGAGTCTGCATGTATCAAAATGCATGTTTTGATGTCAAAATCACAGGAATCACGGATGGAGACTATATCCTGCTGGCAGGTAAAAACTCGGGAATCACAAAGATCAGCGAAATCAAGGATAAGAGCATAGCGATATCTGAGAATACTTTGATTGACTATACTTTAGATAATATATTAGCGAATAATAAGTTATCCAGTACAGATTTAGTAAAAGAACTCGTTCCAAGAATACCGGACCGGCTGGAATTACTTCGTAATGATAAAGTAGATCTTGGTTTAATGCCGGAACCATTTGCAACCATTGCATTAAATGATGGCTGTATTGCTCTTGGCAGTGCGAATGAGTTTGGATTGTATCCGGCTGTTTCAGCATTTACGATGACAGCTCTAAAGGCAAAAACCGAAGCGATTCATAATCTGTATATTGCTTATAATGAAGCAGTCGATTATATGAATGTGACCGATATCAGCAAGTATGAAGAAATCGTGATAAAAGCGGTGGGATATCCGGAAGAAATGGCCGGACAAATTGAAGTCAAGCAATTCAGAACCAGCATGCTTCCATTAGAAGAAGAGGTGCAGGCAGCAGTTAAATGGGCAAGTGATAAAGGACTATGCAGTCCTGACCTTTCCTATGATCAGATGGTTTATGATGCATACTCAAAATAATTGAATTTATGTGAATAAAAATATTTTCTAAAAGAAGATATTCGAAGCTTGCTCCATGGAGGCTTGTTCTTCCAACCAAGGAGATGTTGTAGCTCAACGTTTGCTATCCTAGAGAAAGGCATGGTTATTCCTATGCTGATAATAGATCATATTTCGATTCATTATAAATCAAAAAAAGAAATAGTTCCTGTCATTTCTAACCTCTCCCTGCAGATACCTCAGGGTGAGGCACTTGCAATCCTCGGACATTCCGGTTGTGGAAAATCAACGCTGGTGAATGCGCTTGCCGGAACGATTGCCATAGAAAGCGGCAGCATCGATTATAGGAAAGATAATAAACAACTGCCATTAAGTCCGAAGCTCCATAAGATTGGCCTGATACCACAGAACTGCGGCCTGTTGCCTTGGAAAACAGTGAAAGAGAATTGCTTATTGCCGCTTAAAATTCGGAAGCAGCAGATTAGAGATACACAGAAGGAAGAGATCGCAAAGATTTATGCCTCCTTGAATATTATAGATATTTTGGATAAATATCCAAATCAGCTAAGCGGCGGCCAGGTGCAGAGAGCAGCACTTGCAAGAGCATTTATCATCAAACCGGATTTACTGCTGATGGACGAGCCTTTTTCAGCGCTGGATGCAATTACAAGAGAAGAAGCCAGAGAACTGTTTTTGAAAGTATGGAGACAGGTCAGACCGACTACGATACTGGTAACGCATAGCATAGAAGAAGCGCTATATTTGGGAAATACGATCATGGTAATGGGAAAACATATGGGTGATGTGAAATATCAGATGCAGAATCCTTATTTTGGGCATCTTTATCCGGAAGATGCAGAATATCTGATCATTAAAAAGCTGCTGAGGGAGCAATTAAGAACAGAAGCTGCTGGGGAGGAAACCGTTGAGTAAAATAATAAAACGATTTGAAGTATTCGTACTTGGCTTTCTATCCATTAATTTAATCTGGCTTGTAGCATACCTTTTGACGGATATCAACGTGATCCCAAATCCAATCATAGTATATCAGAATTTTGGAACCGTATTTACCGATCATGTTCTGATTCATATTCTATACAGCTTAAGAAGAATAGGAGCAGGATTAGCCCTATCACTTGGAGTAGGGATTCCAATCGGAATTCTTATGGCCTCCTCAAAAAAAGCGAATACAATCTTATATCCACTTGTTTATTTCAGCTATCCGATTCCAAAGACAGCACTGCTTCCCATAGCAATGCTAGTATGGGGGATGCATGACGGATCTAAAATTGTAATTATGTTTTTAGTCATTGTATTTCAAATCATCGTATCCGTTCGTGATAGCGTGGTGAATATTGATCCAGCAATGTATCAGGTGATACGCAGTACAGGCGCTAGTAACAGGCAGATTATAAGGCATATTACGCTGCCGGCTATTTTTCCGCAATTACTTACCAGTGTTAGGGTATCACTTGGAGCTGCTATCTCAATTTTATTCTTTGTTGAAGGCTATGGGACGAAATATGGAATGGGTTATTATATCCTGGATGCATGGTCGAGAATAAATTATATCGACATGTATATAGGAATCATTACCATATCAGTCGTTGGATTTTTGCTGTTTGTTACGGTAGATTATATCTCGGAAAAACTGTGTACATGGAATTAGACGAAACGAAACTACAAAACAGATGAATTATTATATAACAAAGAAGATTTCTGCTTTTTGATAGAGAGGAAATAGCACGATGAAAAAAACATCAGACAGTAACAAGAAAAGATTAATAGTTGGAATGAGCGGGGCAAGCGGCGCGGCACTTGGTATTATGCTGCTAGAAATCATGAAAGAATATCCGGGATGGGAGACTCATCTGGTGATTTCCGAAAGTGCGAGGATGACGATTGAACATGAGACGGAATATTCAATCGAGCAAGTGAATGACCTAGCGGATAAGGTATATAATATTGAAAACATAGGGGAGAGCATTGCAAGCGGTTCTTTTCAGACGGAGGGAATGATTATTGTTCCCTGCAGTATGAAGACGGTTGCAGGAATTGCATGCGGTTACTCTGATAATTTATTGCTCAGGGCAGCAGATGTGACTTTAAAAGAAAAAAGGAAATTAGTGATAGCTGCAAGAGAAAGTCCCCTTGGCATCATCCATTTAAGGAACTTGCTTACCCTTACGGAGGCAGGAGCTTATATTATGCCGCCGGTGGTTACTTATTATCATAAACCACAGACTTTAGAAGATATGAATCTGCATATTGTCAGCAAAATGCTTGATAAATTTGGAATTGAAGTTGATGGATTTCGACGCTGGGGAGAAGATTATACCAATTGTTGATATGATATTTAAGCCTTTTGACCGTCGTTTTTATATGATAGTTCATTGTTTTGACACTTTACTGACATTTAAGATTGGTATTGTTGGTGCGAGGCAAAGGAGGAGTATGATAGCTTATCCTATGACTCAATAGCGAATCGCTAGGAACACAAAACAAGGAGCTGAATAGACATCATGAAGAAGAAATTACTTGCATTATTCATTTTATTATTATTTACACACAGCCTATCGGGATTTTTATTTTCACCAGCTGTACAAGCAGATATGATTGCGACAGCAAATCAAATTTTAATTTACCAGAGTCCAACTAAAACAACATATGACGAAGGAGAAAGTCTCGACTTTAGCGATATGATTGTTCAAGCTTACTATATGGATGGTACCAGCAGTCTAATAACCGATTATAATATAGAGGGATATGATCCATATCGACTCGGTCCTCAATCAATTATCATAAATTATCAGAACTGCATTACTGCAGTAGAAATTACAGTCCGGCCTGCAAAAGTTACTAATGTTTCTACACTGACGCATAGTACCACGGCGTTTACGCTTACCTGGGAAGATTATGATGATACTGCAAGATATGAAGTCTACTGCACAGATGATGAAAGTGACACAAATAGCCCAGTTGCTACGACAGAGAGCAATCAGATGACGTTCTATTATGAACCGGGAACGATTCATACCTACCAGATCCGGGCGGTCATAAGTATTAATGGGTTGGAGTATTATAGTGAACTATCGGATCCCTATCAGACTGCAACAAATCCTGAAATTGTCACCGGTCTTTCCGTATCTAATTCTTATACTTCTTCGGTTTCATTAACTTGGGACAGGGTTTCTGGTGCGACCGGTTATTATATCTTTCGTTCACCGGTTTCGGAAACTAATTTTAAATATGCAGGAAAGGTAACTTCTAATTCCTTCTCGAATTATAGCCTTTCAAGCGGTACAAGTTATAAGTACAAAGTCCGCGCCTACGTACTTGATTCTGATTATTTGGGAAGCTGTTCATTGGAAGTTGAGACCAGCACCAATCCAGCGAAAGTAGCACTGAAATATAAAGCAGGGACCGAGAAAGTCAGGCTCACCTGGAAAAAGATAACTGGAGCCGCCTCTTATTATATCTATAAGAAAGAAGGAAGTTCGAAGTATTCACTTCTTACGACAATAGAAGCAGGCAGTACATACAGTTATATCGCCGATGGGCTTACGCTTGGCGAAACCTATCAGTTCTGTGCGATAGCTCAGCGTGAGTATAATGGAGAAAAATACAATAGCATAGCTGCTGTCACTCCGACCATTACCGTCACAAGAATAAAAAGCACCAGTACTACTACGAAGTATTTCAATACAGTAACCAAATTCATTAAATCAAGTTCCTATTCGGTAATTTCGTTTTTTAGTAATAATGTGAAGTATTCAAAAAGTATTATTATCCCAGGACTGATTGTTACAAATGTCGGTGGATTCCCCAGTACATCGATGTGTCCGCAGGGAATGACCTTCGCCGAGAATTATTTGTTATTAACGGCATATGATCTGAAAGCAGAAGAGAATTCGGTTATTTATGTGATTGATAAATCTACGAAGAAGCTATTAACGACGCTGATCTTACCATCAAAAGCTCATTCTGGTGGAATTGGATATGATGGTACTAATGTATGGATTGCAAAAGGCACCAAAATTGCAAGCATACCATTTACTGAAATAGAAGCAGCGGCAATAAAAGGAAATTCGTATTCGCATGTGGATTATAATGCGATTTGCAGTATTGGAAGTGCGGTTTCGTTTATATCCTATTATGATGACAAGCTTTGGATCGGTTCCTATAACGAGCTTCTACCGACGTATATGAATAGCTACCGGATTGAATATAAGGATACGGAACCTTCTCTTGTGAAAGCGGATACTGTTTTTTTGCCGACAAGAGTTCAAGGAATTGCCTTTACTAGTCAAGGATATCTGATTCTATCACGTTCCTGTCAGCTTTATAAAGGTCTTCGTGGCTATATGCATCAGTTAGATGTGTATGATCCTGATATCTCCAATACGGATAAGGTCACTCTTTTAGGTGAACGAAGAAATAAAGTTTATATGCCTTCGATGAATGAGGAAATTGATATCGATGGATATTATCTATATGTTAATTTTGAATCAGCGGCATTTAGCAATGCTTCTTATAAAATGGATCGAATCAGTGCATTTAAATTATCCGTCATTACTAAAAAAGCATCATAAAAACACCACACTAATAGCAAAAAATATAATAACAGCAAAAAGATATAGCAACAGCAAAAAGATATAGCAACATCATAAAGATATAGAAATATTATAAAGATATAGAAATATCAAAAAAACATGGCCGTCTCCAGAAAGAAGACGGCCATGTTTTTTATTATAATTTAAAGGTAAAGCATTTATTTGATTGTTATCATAGCGTAGTAATTCTTAACCAAACAGGGAGAGAAGAACACCGGCTGCAACAGCAGAACCAATAACTCCGGCTACATTCGGTCCCATAGCATGCATCAGAAGGTAATTGCTAGGATTTGCTTTCTGACCTTCTACCTGAGATACACGGGCTGCCATAGGTACGGCAGATACTCCAGCTGAACCAATCAATGGGTTGATCTTGCCACCGGATAACTTATACATCAGCTTACCGATTAAAAGACCGCCAACGGTACTGAACATGAAGGCTGTAAGTCCGAGCAAAATAATTTTAATGGTTTCTGGTTGAAGAAACTGTGCTCCGTTTGCGGTAGCACCAACAGTCAAACCAAGGAAAATTGTTACAATGTTAATAAGTGCATTCTGAGCTGTACCAGACAGTCTCTCTACGACACCGGACTCTTTGAAAAGGTTACCTAACATAAGCATACCAATCAGTGGAGCAACGGAGGGAAGAAGTAATACACAGAAAATAGTTACAAATACAGGAAAACATACTTTCTCGAGTTTTGATACATTACGCAATTGTTCCATTTTTGTTTCGCGCTCTTTTTTTGTAGTCATAAGTCTCATTAAAGGAGGCTGAATTAATGGAATCAGTGCCATATAGGAATAGGCAGCAATCGCAATTGGTGCTAGCAGGTGAGGAGCAAGCTTTGTCGTAAGATAGATTGCAGTTGGACCATCTGCACCACCGATGATACCGATAGAAGCAGCTTCGGTAGGTGTGAACCCAAGAGCAGAAGCAATTACAAAGGCGATTGCAACACCAAACTGCGCACCAGCACCTAGAAATAGGCTGCTAGGGCGTGCAATCAATGGACCGAAGTCAGTCATTGCGCCGATTCCTAAGAAGATAAGAGAAGGATAAATACCCTTTTTAACTCCTTGATACAAATAGTACAATAAGCCTCCTGGTTCGGTAGAACTTAACGGTTCACCCATTAATCCTGTTAAAGGAAGATTGGCAAGCAGTACACCAAAAGCAATGGGAAGAAGTAAAAGTGGTTCGAATTTTTTAACAATGGCAAGGTACAGGAGTAAGCAAGCGACAACTATCATAACCATAGACTGCCAAGTCATCGCAGCAAAGCCTGATTCCTTGAATATACTTAATAAAGAATCTACAAACACAGCTATTCCCCCTTATTGAATTCTTAGTAAAACATCATTTGTGGCAACGGAAGCACCTTTTGTTACAGAAATCTCTGTTATTGTACCATCTGCAGGAGCAAAGATTTCATTTTCCATCTTCATTGCCTCGAGGATTATTACAATCTGTCCTTTTTTAACCTTAGATCCAACCTCTACCCTAATACCAAGGATCGTTCCTGGCATAGGAGAACAGATTGGTTCGCCGGCACCAATACTTACGGATGCCACAGGAGCATTCACTACAGTAGCTAGGATTGCAGGCTGGGTATTAACTGGAACAGAATTAGATAGAATTACCGGAGCAATCACATCTGTGGTTTTAATTAAATTGGCTTGGCCGCGTTCAACCTCAACCTCATATTCTTTATTGTTTATATTCACAACATATATCATCACATTACCTCCTATTCATGCATATTTCGATTATTTTGTAATTAGTTTGATCGATTTAAAACAAAGCTGGGATAAAGGAATACCAGATTCATCACTGACAATTGCCATAATCATGGCAGCAGTAGGTTCATCGACATCTTTTAATTTAAGAGTTCCTGAAGATAACATTGGTCCCTCATTTGCAGGGATAACTACTTGAGCTTGAGCCTCAGGATCAGGATCAGGAGTAGCAGAAGAAATAGCGTTCACTTCAGTACTTGAAAGTCTATTTACAATAGCAGAAAACACTATTATTATTAAACACAATATTGCAAGAACTGAAAAAACAACAGCCATACAGAACAATGCAACCAGTAAACTATTGGAAAACGACATACTTTCAGAATTTGACATACTATTTTACACCTACTTTCTGGTTATTGTATAAGAAACAGTTTTCGACTCACGTTCTTCTCTTTCTTTGAAGAACTTCTCTGCAATCTGAGGAAATGCGATATAGGAGAGGACATCTTCGTCATTTCTGGCAATACCGGCAAGCTCTTTCTTCGTCTTCTCAAAGGCAGGCTCTAAGGTATCTGCAAAACGTGTAGTAAAAGGTTTCTCATCGCCTAAGACTTTTTTCATTAAATCGGCATCGAGTTCACCTGGAGTACAGCCATATTCACCTTTAAAGTAAGCTTTTACTTCTTTGGAAATATTCTTATAGCGTTCACCGGCAAGAACATTTGTAGCTGCCTGCACGCCAACCATCTGACTCATTGGAGTTACTAGAGGAGGATAACCAAATTCTTTTCTTACTTTTGGTACTTCTGCTAATACTTCGTCCAAACGGTCAATTGCATTCTGTGATTTAAGCTGGGAGATAAGATTAGAGAGCATACCACCAGGAACCTGATATACAAGCGCATCAGTTTCTGTACCCAGAACAAAAGGATCTAAAAGTCCTGAATTAATATATTCCGTTTTCAAAGGCTTAAAGAAATCATTAATATTCTTAAGAACTTTTTCGTTTAATCCGGTTTTATATCCCATTTGTTTGAGAGCATAATCTATTGTCTCTGTTGGAGGCTGGGAAGTACCACCACTGAAGGAGGAAATAGCAGTATCAATGACATCACATCCAGCTTCAATTGCTTTGATATAGGTAATAGATCCAAGACCGGTAGTAGAATGGGTATGTAGAACGATAGGTAATTTAACATTTTCCTTCAGGGCTTTGATAAGGTCATAAGCTTCCTGAGGACCCATAATTCCTGCCATATCCTTAATACAGATTGAGTCTACACCCATTATTTCAAGTTGTTTACCCATCTCCACATATTTATTCAGATCATGGATAGGACTTGTTGTATAACAGATACAGCCTTGTGCATGAGCACCTTGTTTTTTGACTTCATCCACAGCGACTTCGATGTTACGGAAGTCATTGAGTGCATCAAAAATACGAAAGATATCGATTCCGTTTGTTGCTGCATGAGCAACAAATTGTCGTACTACATCATCAGGATAATGTTTATATCCAAGGATGTTTTGACCACGAAGCAGCATTTGCAGTTTCGTTTTTTTCACTTTTGCCTTGATATTACGAAGTCTTACCCAAGGGTCTTCATTTAGAAAACGAAGACAGGAATCAAAAGTTGCACCGCCCCAACATTCGAGCGAATAATATCCTGCTTCATCAAGTTCTCCCAAAATAGCCTCAAAATCCGAATAAGGCATACGGGTTGCGATTAAGGATTGATTGGCATCTCTAAGCACAGTTTCAGTAAATTTTACATTCATAGAACAGACACTCCTTTTTATTTGATATTTATTTAATAAATTGTTTGATGCATCGGTTTTATCAAAAAAGGTGGCTAACTTCAATAAGAAGCTCTCCACCCTTTAAGCC
>JBASOB010000575.1:0-45212 GCA_049657865.1 Mobilitalea sp. | reverse complement strand
GGGAATCGGGGCGCTTCTTGTCTCTGTCCAAGACAGATGTATTGTTGGGGAACAATATATAAGGGGAGTATATATAATGAGGGTCATATATACTTTAGAAATAAGCAAATTTTATAACAAATCTTCTGATTAACATCTATCATTTATGATGTTAGCATACCATAAAACAAATGCTGGCAATGTAGCCACTGCTACATTCAGGAATATTTTCGGTTTATGCGAAATATCTATCTAATAAGCCTTTAAACGCTTTACCATGTCTAGCTTCGTCTTTGGCCATCTCATGAACGGTGTCATGAATTGCATCAAGATTAGCTGCTTTCGCGCGGGTTGCAAGATCTTTCTTGCCCATGCATGCTCCATTTTCAGCATCCACTCTCATTTGAAGATTTTTCTTTGTACTACTTGTTACAACTTCACCAAGAAGTTCTGCAAATTTAGATGCATGTTCTGCTTCTTCCCATGCAGCTTTCTCATAATATAAACCGATCTCCGGGAAGCCTTCTCTGTGTGCTGCTCTTGCCATTGCAAGATACATGCCAACTTCTGTGCACTCACCCATATAATTAGCTCTTAAGTCCTTGAGGATGTCTTCACTCACACCTTGTGCTACTCCTACTACATGTTCATCAGCCCATACCATATCACCAGCCTGCTCTGTGAATCTCTCCTGAGGTGCTTTACAAATCGGACAAGCCTCCGGCGCACTTTCTCCTTCATAAACATAACCACATACCTGGCATACAAACTTCTTCATAATAATATTCTCCTTTGTCAATTCTATCTTCAGTTTTTATTGTATAGCAATTACTATTAAGTGCAAAACCTCTTTCTGCATCAAATTGGTTTTAATTAGTTCTTAAATCAATAATAGTAATTGTTATCGTTATATATATAATATACTATTTACAATTACATGTCAACCCTATTTTAGTCTTTATAACAATCTTTTGTAAACTATGATAAATATACTCTGATAAGCAATCGTTGGTAAACAGGTTCTGATAAATAATTTCTGACAAACAGTCTCTGACAAACAGTCTCTGGCAAACAGTCTCTGACAAACAGTCTCTGACAAACAGTCTCTGACAAGCAGTCTCTGACAAACAGTCTCTGACAAACAATCCCCGGTAGATAGACTCTGCTATCTAAACTTTGATCATAGTCTCTTATAAATAATTATAATACTATGATTATTTTTTGCAATCAATTCTAAATATAAAAATTCCTTAGTCTGATCATTGCTAATCAAACTAAGGAATTAATATGCATGTATTAATTAATGGCATGCACCTATCAACATTTTCATCGGTATGGTGAATGTCTAGTCATTATTTGATTGTGAAATACAATTCGGACATTGTCCATAGAAGAAAGTAACATGGCCTTCGACTTTCCCCTGAAAACCAGCACCTGCAATTACATTGATATGATCAATTGACTCCATCTCAATATCTAATACTCGCTTGCATTCGGTACACAGAAAATGATAGTGTGGTTTTGGGTTACCATCAAACCGGTCGCTGCCATCCTGACAGTTCAACTTTAATATCTCCCCTTGTTCTGCTAACAAGTTCAAATTACGATATACAGTTCCCAAGCTGATGTTGGGATAGTTTTCACGCAGATTCATATAGACGGTGTCAGCAGTAGGGTGCTCCTTCGTATGGGACAAGTATTCTTTAATTGCCTCACGCTGCCTGCTATATTTATTTAGTGCCATAATTAACACCTCTCTTCATAAGTAATAATAGTAATTATTATTATATATCTATTCTACTCGTTCGTCAAGTAGAACCAATTATGCCCATTTATAAATATAAAGCAACTATAAAGCAATCCCTTTGACCATATCTACAAACAGTAATTCGGACAATATCTAGAGCCAATATCTTAGCCTATTTCTACAAAGCAATATGAGTTCGCATTTTCGTAATACAAATCTTTGAACATACTTTTGTGAATATAACAATAAGCCTGCTGCTTCACTGAATAGATATCATAAAAACAGACTATTGCAGCTCGGAATACCTTTTCACTATCTGATATTCTTACCTGAACAATAGTCTGTTTTTCATGTTTAACAGAAATGAATTATCGTTAATTTTCTATTTTATTGTAAACAGAAATAAATTAATGCCAATTCTTTCTACTTTTTATTTGCTGGCTCGATATTGATTGTCTTACCCTTGATTTTAGCTGATTTCATAACTTGGACAACTTCTGCTGCATTTTCTCTTGGTACTTCTACGAAAGTATATTTATCATACATATCGATAGAACCGATTAATTTACCAGGCATGCCTGTTTCTCCAGCTATTGCGCCAAGAATATCTCCAGGTCTGATTCCCTGATTCTTACCAAGATTAATGAAGAGTCTGACCATTCCTGCTTCAGCACCGGTATCACCGAAATCTTCCATCGATTTTACTTCTTCCGCTTTCGTTCCTTCATCGCCCATAATCATCTTTAAGAATGCTGCTGCAACGTCTAAGGAGGTATAATCCTGAGCGTTAACTCTAGCTTCAATAAGATCGATCATTTTGGTAAGGTCTTCATTTTCAATGATGTTGTTAAGCTTATCTAATACTTTTTCAGCTTTTACAGCAGTAACATCGTTCATGGATGGAATTGGCATTGCCTTGATCTTGGTATTACAATATCTCATGATATCCTTCAATTTAGAAGCTTCTCTACCAACAACAAGTGTAAATGCTCTACCTTCACGTCCTGCACGTCCTGTACGTCCGATACGATGTACATAGTACTCATCATCCTGTGGTACGTCATAGTTAAATACAGCTTCTATATTCTCAACGTCAATACCTCTAGCAGCAACATCAGTTGCAACAAGGATTTCAGTTCTTCCATTACGGAAGCTGCTCATAACGCGGTCTCTCTGCTGTTGCTTCAAGTCTCCATGAAGGCCTTCTGCAAAATAACCTCTACCTTGAAGTGCGGATGTTAATTCATCAACGCATCTCTTCGTATTACAGAATACAAGAGAAAGTTTTGGATTGTACATATCAAGAAGTCTTGATAATACATCCTCTTTATTCTTCTGATTCACTTCATAGTAATACTGCTCTATCTTTGGTACGGTAAGTTCCTTCTTAACGACACGGATGATCTCAGCATTTTTCTGGAAATGCTTTGCAATGTCCATGATCACATTCGGCATCGTTGCAGAAAAGAGAACGGTTTGTCTATCTTCCGGGATATCACTGAGGATAGTTTCAATATCTTCTCTAAAGCCCATGTTTAACATCTCGTCTGCTTCATCTAAAACGATGGTGTGGATGGTATCAAATTTAATGGTTTTTCTTCTCATATGATCCATAACACGACCAGGAGTTCCGATGATGATCTGTACTCCGGCTTTCATGGAACGAATCTGTTTGGAGATTTCCTGGCCGCCGTAAACGGGAAGGATCTTCACTCCATGCATATATGCTCCAAGCTTTCTGATTTCCTCTGCTACCTGAATTGCAAGTTCTCTGGTAGGGCAAAGTACAATTGCCTGTAATGTTCTGTCCTTAGGATCAACTTTTTGTAATAACGGGATAGCAAAAGCAGCTGTCTTTCCTGTTCCTGTCTGTGCCTGTCCAAGAATATCTTTTCCTGTTAACATCATTGGTATTGCTTTTGCCTGAATTGGTGACATTTCTTCAAATCCCATATCCTCGACTGCGCGAAGGATACTCGGGTTTAGTTCTAACTCCTCAAATTTCGTAAATTCCATAGATATTTCCTTTCTTTGTATCTTTATTTCATATATTCCCACGAGCTGCTCTCCCTAACTATTAGGAAGCATCACAGCATAAGTCCAATCAAAATATCTCATATTATCTATTTATCAAAATATTTCTTTCGAAACAATCCGTAAAAACAGCTCCTAATCCTGCCCGGATCAAGAGCTGATTCATTTTAAATTAAATTTATTATGAAACAGATACCTTGCAAAGTATACACTACTGCTTCTTTCTTGTCAAGGACTTTCGAGTTCCATATAATTAATAAAACCTTGTATTATCTAGATTTTCCGCTTCTAGCATGGGAGGCTTGCTGTTTTCCGGAAGGACTTTTCGTCGTTCTGCCAGAGGTTCCCTGTCTGCTTGAGGCTGGTGCAGCTTTCTCCTTCGAGAAGCTTGGCTTGTCCTTCGAATAGCTTGGCTTATCCTTGGAATAGCTTGGCTTGTCTTTAGAGAAGCTTGGCTTATCCTTGGAGTAGCTTGGCTTGTCTTTAGAGAAGCTTGGCTTGTCCTTCGAGTAGCTTGGCTTGTCCTTAGCGTAACCTGGTTTTGCTTTGGTATAATTCGGCTTATCACTTGAATAGCCTGGTTTGTCCTTCGAGAAGTCAGGCTTATCTTTTGCTCTTGCTACGCCTGCCCGCTCTTTAAATCCATCAGGTCGGCTATTTGAACTGCCTGCATTATCTTTTGAGAATCCGGACTTTGATTTTGCATATTCCTTCTTCTCTTTTGCAACCCATTGTCTTTCTTTGGCGAACTGCCTCGGTCTGATCAGGCAGCTTTTATGAAATCCAACCAAATCCATACGGTCCGCTTTACGAAGAGCTTCTATTACCAAATCATAATTCTTAGGATTGCGGTATTGAATCAAGGCTCTCTGCATTGCCTTCTCATGAGGTGTCCTTGGCACATAGATTTCTTCCATTGTTCTTGGATCTAATCCGGTATAGTACATACAGGTCGAGATTGTGGAAGGAGTCGGATAGAAATCCTGTACCTGCTCCGGCATATAGCCTAAATCTCTTAAGTACTCTGCCAACTCTACTGCTTCCTTTAATGTAGATCCTGGATGCGAGGACATCAGATAAGGAACAAGAAATTGGTTCTTGCCTATTTTATCATTCATTTCTTTAAACTTAGTCTGGAATTTTTTATAAATTGCTATTTCAGGTTTTCCCATCAACTTAAGGACACTGTCGCTGATATGTTCCGGTGCAACTTTAAGCTGGCCGCTGACATGATGTTCACACAATTCTTCAAAGAAAGTGTCATCCTCGTCTGCAAGCAAATAGTCAAAACGGATACCCGAACGGATAAATACTTTTTTCACATTTGGGAGTTCTCTCAGCTTACGGAGCAATTCTAAATAATCCGAATGATCTATCGTGAGACTCTTGCAAGGTGCCGGGAAAAGACACTGTTTGTTGATACAGGCACCCTTGGTTGTCTGTTTTTCACAGGCAGTATGCCTGAAGTTTGCAGTTGGACCACCCACATCATGGATATAACCTTTAAAGTCATTCTCCCAAATCAGCTGGTTTGCTTCTGCAAGAATAGATTCGTGGCTCCTGGTCTGAAGTATTCTTCCCTGATGGAAGGTAAGTGCACAGTAACTGCAGCCTCCAAAGCAACCTCTGTTGCTCGTCAGACTGAATTTAACTTCTGTGATCGCGGGTATTCCGCCTGCTTCCTCATACGAAGGGTGATAATCACGCATATAAGGCAGAGCATATACATGATCCATTTCTGCCTGAGTTAATGGCTTAGAAGGAGGATTCTGTACAATATATTCATTTTCTTTGTATTTCTCTACTAACCGTTTACCTGAAAATGGATCCGTGTTGCAATACTGGGTATAAAAGCTTTCTGCAAATTTTCTCTTGCTGTCCAAGATTTCCTGATAGGTAGGAAGTTGAATCGCATCATATACAGATTCTAAATCTTTTGCCTTAAATACAGTGCCATCAATAAAAGTAATATCCTTAATATCGATACCGCTCTCTAGGGCTTCTGCAATTTCTACAATAGAATGCTCGCCCATTCCATACGAAACGATATCAGCTTGCGAATCCAATAATATGGAACGCTTTACCTTATCACTCCAATAATCGTAATGGGCGAGTCTTCTAAGACTTGCTTCTATTCCACCGACAATAATCGGCTTGTTTTTATATTGCTTACGGATTAAATTACAATAAACAGTAGTTGCATGGTCAGGCCTTTTCCCCATTTCTCCACCGGGTGTATAGGCATCTGTCTGTCTGCGTCTTTTGGCAACCGTAAAATGGTTTACCATGGAATCCATATTGCCTCCGCTGACCAAAAAGCCAAGTCTCGGCTCTCCAAGTGCATTCATACTTTCAGCATCTTTCCAGTCTGGCTGCGCAATGATTCCAACTTTGAAACCATTGCTTTCCAGTACTCTGCTGATTATGGCCGGTCCAAAGGACGGATGGTCCACATATGCATCGCCGATTACAAAGACGAAATCACACTGGCTCCAACCCCTTTGTTCCATGTCATTTTTACTTATTGGTAAATAATCTCTTAACATTTTTTATTTTCTTTCTAAATGTTTTTGCCTAATATTTTTGGGACAAAATCCATTTTTACTTTTCTACTGATTCGGAGACAACAAAGTCTAAAGCTTTCTGCCAAATCAAAGTTTCTCTGAGTTGCTCTTCTGTAGCCGCTGCTAATAAAGCTTCTTCTGATTCATAGCCATATTCTGTAACGAAGTTTGCAACACCCGCTGTATATTCATCATCGGTAAGTGTAATTTTCTCTGCTTCAATGATTGCGTTGATTACTAATTCCTGAGTAGCCATTGATTCTGCATAGGACTTAGCTTCTGCGTCAAAATCTTCCTGTGTCATACCGGAAGCAGATAAGAAATCTGCAAATTCCATACCGTACATTGCAGCATACTGAGAGTAATAATTGGTCATTTCATAAGTGTAATAAGTAATTAATGTTTCAGGGAAAGAAATGATCTTAGAATTATCAACAATTCCGGATAATACGCTGTTTGATTTATTGGTTTTCATTGTTTCTACGTTAGCTGCTTCAAGATCCTTACGGATACCTGCTTGATAAGCTTCAATAGAATCATAATCTGTATTTCCTGTAACGTAATCCTCTGTTAATTCAGGTGTAACGGATACGGAGATGGAATTAACAGTTACATTAAATACAACTGCTTTCCCGTTTAAAGTATCTACGCCGTAATCTTCTGGGAAGGTTACATCAAGTGATAATTTATCACCAATGTTAGCGCCAATAATTCCTGACTCAAAACCATCAACGAAAGTGCCGGAACCGATTGTTAAATCAAAACCGGTATCTGTACCGCCATCAAATGCTGCGCCGTCAAGTAATCCTTCATAATCGATATTTACAATATCGCCATCTTCTACTGCTCTATCTGTAATAGCTTCTGTTGTTGCTGCTGCTGTTAAAGCTTCTTGAATTGCTGCATCAACATCATCATCGGTAACTTCTAATTGTTCAACGGTAACTTCAATACCCTTATATTCGCCAAGAGTGATGTAATCACTTGTTACATATGCTTCTTTTACTGGAGCAACGGTCTCTTCGGTTGTGGTAGTATCTTCGGTTGTTGCTGCTTCGGTAGGTGCAACGGTTACTGCTGCTGCATCTGTGGGCTCCGCTGTACTTGTGGCATCTGACTTATTACAGCCTACGGCTAGCATTAATATGCATAAACTCATTACTAAAAACAATACTCTTTTTTTCATTTCATTAATTCCTTCCTCATTCGAGTCGGCAAGCCTATCAGCTTTTACCGAAATAGTTTAATAAGATACTATCTTTCGTTATATCATATTTTGAACAAAAAGGAAAGTAAAAAACGTGAATTCACACAAATTTCATTCTTATTTCAGCCATTTTTACCTTCAATTATACTATAACCAGACATAATATTTTCATTTTCTCTGTGCTTTCCAGCATAAAAAGGGTGCTGCCTGCAGAGAAGAAAAACCGCTCTGCTATGCAGCACCCCAAAATAGAATCGTCTAGATTTTCTCATATCTGTTGACATCTACTACGAAGATGGTTGCTCCACCTACGTTAACTACTGCGTTCATAGAGGCATACTCCATGGAACCTACGGGATTCGTGAATATCTGCTGTCTTGGTCCACATTCCTTTTTCACGATCTCTATTACTTCATCTACTTTTTCTGCATCAGTACCTATCATAAGCGTTGTGTTTCCTTCTCTTAGGAATCCGCCTGTTGAGGAAAGTTTTGTTACGTAAAATCCCATTTTATTCAACGCCTCTGTCACATAACCGCTATCAATCGTACGTACTATCACATAGATTAATTTCATAAAATCACGTCCTTTCAGCATTTAAGCTAACTATTTGAATGAACTATAATAAGCAAATCGCTCCTTATAGAAAATTGTATCTACTTAATATTTACAATTAATTATAGTATATTTCAGCTTGAATGTAAAGAGGAAGCCACCAAACCACTCTTTCTCCACGGGTTCATCACTTTCTCATTTTCTGAGATTATCAATAAAAACAGCCTCGCCCGATTTACTTAAGAACCGTTCAAATCGGACCTTCTCTCGCAGACTGGTGAGGCTGTTTATTCTATACACTAGCTTATTAGTTTTTCTCAACACCAAGAATAACATCTTCCCCGTTAAGGTTCCATTCCTTGGTATATCCTTGTACCGACCCGAAGGTTATTTCTTCTGCAAGTACTTCTGACTTGATCTCATCGAAATTACGTTCCATGATTGCTTTAATCTTATCATTCCCGGCTTGGAATACGCAGATATGATCCATCACTTCAAAGTCTGCTTCCTTACGCATCGTCTGAATCTTACTGATGATTTCTCTTACATATCCTTCTTCGAGCAGCTCTTCCGATAAGTTCGTATCAAGTACCACTGTAATTCCGTGATCCGAATCAGAAACAAAGCCTTCCATCTGTGCAGCTTCAATTAGTAAATCATCTTTCTCAAGGACTGCTTCTACGCCTTCTAAGCTTATCTTAAGTCCGCCGGTTGCATTGATTTCATCCATGGCCACATTACCGTTTAATTCTGATAAGAGGGTGCGGATTGCGCCAATCTGCTTGCCAAACTTCGGTCCCAAGGTCTTAAGCTGCGGTTTGAAGTTATATGAAGTGAAGTCTCTTACATCATTGGTAAATATAACTTCTTTTACATTCAGCTCTTCTGCAATAATTGATTTGTAGAATTCGGATAATTCTTTCTCCGCTTTCACATACATCTTACCGATTGGCTGACGGTTCTTGATATTAGCGGCATTTCTGCAGGCACGTCCAAGAACGACGATTTCTACAATTTCCTCCATATTTATCTCAAGTTCCGTATCAATCCACTCTTCCTGATAGGAAGGATAGAAGCAAAGGTGAATACTTTGTGGTGCGGTCTTATCAAGATTTACTACTAAATTCTGATAGATATCTTCTGTCATAAATGGAATAAATGGTGCTGCTACCTTAGCTACGGTTACCAGTGCTGTATATAAAGTCATATAAGCATTGATCTTATCCTGTTCCATTCCCTTTGCCCAGAAACGTTCTCTGCTTCGTCTTACATACCAGTTAGAAAGCTCATCTACAAATTCAGCAAGCATTCTTGCACCTTCCGTAATACGATAGTTTTCAAGATGATTGTCTACGTCTTTAATTAAGGTATTCAGCTTAGACAATAACCATTTATCCATAACCTGTAATTTATCATAGTCTAATGTATATTTTGTAGCATCAAATTTATCGATGTCTGCATAAAGTACGAAGAAAGCATAGGTATTCCATAACGTACCCATGAATTTTCTCTGTCCTTCTGTTACGGTACCGTCATTAAAACGGTTTGGCAGGAATAATGCTGAATTCGTGTAGAAATACCAGCGGATTGCATCTGCGCCGTGCTTATCAAGTGCATCAAACGGATCAACTGCATTTCCCTTGGATTTCGACATTTTCTGCCCATTTTCATCCTGTACATGGCCTAGAACGATAACATTCTTAAACGAAGATTTGCCAAATACCAATGTCGAAATTGCAAGCAGGGAGTAGAACCACCCTCTTGTCTGATCAACTGCTTCACTGATAAAGTCTGCAGGAAAACGTTGTTCAAAAATTTCCTTATTCTCAAATGGGTAGTGCCATTGTGCAAATGGCATGGATCCCGAATCGTACCAGCAGTCGATTACCGGTTTTACACGAGTCATCTGTTTGCCGCACTTTGGACATTTGATGGTGACTGCATCAATAAATGGTCGATGCAGCTCAATATCCTCAGGGCAGTTGTCCGACATGGATTTAAGTTCTTCGATGCTGCCGATGCAGTGGCGGTGTCCGTCTTCACATTCCCAGATTGGAAGCGGTGTTCCCCAATAACGATCGCGGGAAAGGCCCCAGTCCTGAACATTTTTAATCCAATCACCGAAACGTCCCTGCCCAATGGTCTCCGGCATCCAGTTAATCGTATTGTTATTTTCAATTAACTGATCTCTTACTTCGGTCATCTTGATAAACCAAGACTCTCTTGCATAGTAGATCAGCGGTGTATCACATCTCCAGCAGAAGGGATAGCTATGTTCAAACTTGAGTATTCTAAAAAGCAAGCCTTTTTCTGCAAGCATTTTCATAATCGGTTCATCTGCTGTCTTGCAGAACATTCCGACAAAATCAGTAGCTTCCGCTTTAAATTCACCCTTGCTGTCAACCAGCTGCAAAAATGGAAGGTCATATCTCTTACCAACCTTAGAGTCATCTTCACCAAAAGCAGGAGCGATATGAACTACGCCGGTACCATCCGTTAAAGTTACATAGGTATCGCAGGTCACATAATATGCTTTCTTGTCTAATTTAATATAATCAAATAATGGCTCGTATTCCATGAATTCAAGATCTTTGCCGATATAAGTCTCTTCTACTTCGTAATCTCCTTCGAGTACACTAAGAAGTGCCTCAGCCAAGATATATTTCTGTACGCCGACTGCGATCTGTACTTCGTGCTCGTGATTATGCTTATGTCCCTGCTCATGATCATGTCCGCAGGTTTCCTTAGAAATCATGTTTCCTTCTGCATCCACAGAAACCTTAACTTTCACATAGGTTTCTTCCGGATTAACACAGAGTGCCACATTAGAAGGTAAGGTCCATGGTGTTGTGGTCCAAGCAAGAATGTATTCGTTCTCGGTTCCTTTTAGCTTAAACTTTGCAATCACAGATTTCTCTTTGACATCTTTATAACCCTGTGCAACCTCATGGCTAGAAAGAGGAGTTCCACATCTCGGACAGTAAGGTACGATCTTAAATCCTTTATAAAGGAGGTCTTTCTCCCATATTTGTTTGAGTGACCACCATTCCGACTCAATATAATCATTATAATAAGTTACATATGGATTTTTCATATCAGCCCAGAAACCGACCGTGTTGGAGAAATCCTCCCACATACCCTGATACTTCCATACACTTTCTTTACATTCCTGAATAAATGGTTCCATTCCGTATTCTTCAATCTGTTCCTTGCCATCAAGACCAAGCTTCTTCTCAACTTCAAGTTCTACCGGAAGACCATGGGTATCCCATCCAGCTTTACGCAGAACGCTGTAGCCCTTCATTGTGCGGTATCTCGGAATGATATCCTTGATAACCCTGGTTAATACATGGCCGATATGCGGCTTGCCATTAGCGGTAGGTGGTCCATCATAAAAGGTATATGGCTCGCCATCTTTCCGTTCTTCAATGCTGGCCTTAAATATTTCATTCTCCTGCCAGAATTTATTCACTTTTTTCTCTCGATCAACAAAATTCAGATCCGTAGACACTTTGTTATACATACAATTCCTCCTATTGGAAATTATTTTTTGAATGATGTGTTCAGTAGGAGGAATCTACCTCCCTATTGGAAATTATTTTTTTGTGATGTGTTCAGTAGGAGGAATTTACCTCCCTATTGGAAATTATTTTTTGATACAAAAAAATCCCACCCGAAAAAGGATGAGAGCATAAGCTTTTCATATACCACCTGTTTCATGTACTCTGCGAATTGGCATTCATACATTATCTATATAACGGTAGATACCGGCTTAACCTACTGGGCAGGTCTAATCCATGCCTTTGGGTCTTGCAACTCAGAAGTGATTTTCAGTCATTGGCTACTCATATCCGGCTTCCACTATCCCCGACTCGCTGTAACTTTTGCGAAATGCTTACTCTCTCCGTCAACGTTGTTATCAATTTCGTTTATGATAATCCATTAATTAAGAATTGTCAATAGTCTTCTTACTAAAATCCTATTCAAAGTGCTATAAACACACACTTTCTATCCTGCTTCCGCTTCTTTTATTCCACTGTTATGGAAAAATTCATTTCTATATTAATAACATTTTCTTTTTTTTGCCATAAAACTCTTTGATTTAAAAAATTCGCAAAAAATTTAAAAAATTATATAAAATACTATTGACAATGATATTAGTCAGGTGTATATTTGTCTTATAGTTAATCAGTCAAGTAATTAACCACACAACAAGTTAACTTGTAATCGTAGTAATCCTTATATTGAATTAACATACCAATTAATTTACAACATGCAGCTTTTCATCCTGTACATTATCTTTGCAAGGCGATCCTAATAAATCAAGAAAGAAAGGAGGTTACTTATGCAAATTAATTTTAATTCGGACAAAACGATATTTATACAAATCGCAGAGGGAATTGAAGATGCAATCCTGTCCGGTGCATTTCCAGAAGAAAGTCAGATCCCATCGATTACAGAATTTTCAGTAACGTATAAAATCAATCCAGCAACTGCATTAAAGGGAATTAATATACTTGTAGACAATGAAATCGTATATAAGAAAAGGGGACTTGGGATGTTTGTAGCTACGGGCGCAAAAGAAAAACTTAAGGACAAACGGAAAGATCAATTTTATGACAGTTATATCGTCGGCCTGCTAGCCGAAGCAAAAAGATTAAATTTATCAGAAGAGGATATTAAAACTATGATAGAAAGAGGGTTTGAACAATGAATTGTATTGAAGTCAAAAATATAACCAAAAACTTTGGAAAGACCTGTGCGCTAGATAACGTTAGTATGCGTTTTGAAGAAAATAAAATTTACGGGCTGCTCGGAAGAAACGGCGCCGGCAAATCAACGCTATTGAATGTAATCACGAACCGAATTTTCGCTGACAGCGGCGAAGTACTTGTAGACGGCCAAGCAATTGAAGGAAATGATGCTGCGCTCGGAAAGCTTTATCTCATGAGTGAAAAAACCTACTATCCCGAAAAAATGAAGGTGAAACACGCATTTACATGGAGTAAAACCTTCTATCCTGGCTTTGATGCTGCCTATGCTGCAAGCCTTGCTGCTAAATTTGAGCTTGATACGAACAAAATGATCAAATCACTTTCCACCGGATATAATTCCATATTTAAACTCATCATTGCCTTATCTGTGAATACTCCCTATGTGTTGCTCGACGAGCCTATCTTAGGTTTAGATGCAAATCACAGAGAATTATTTTATCGCATTCTCCTCGAGAAATACAGCGATCACCCCTGCACCATCATCATTTCTACTCACTTAATCGAAGAAGTATCCGCTCTGATTGAAAATGTCATTATAATAAAGAAGAGCAAGATTATTAAGGATGAATCCTGTGAAGACCTTCTGTCACAAGGTTATACTGTATCAGGCAATGCTTCTCTTGTAGACGCTTATATTGCGAGCAAGAATGTCCTGGGCACGGATTCTATTGGCGGCTTAAAATCAGCATATATCCTTGGTACTAGAAATGATGAGGTACCCGCAGGTATCGAACTATCCAAGCTTGATCTTCAAAAATTGTTTATCAAGCTTACGAACTAAGAAGGAGGTTTCACAATGAATATAAAAGCATCTTTTCATTATCAATTCGAAGATCATAAAAAATCAATTTTAATCTTTTATTTTGTATTAACCTGTGTTTATTTATTAATGCTTGTCTCCATGACGGCAGTTGTCTCTTCCACTGATCCTGAAATGACTACCGGCAATATTAGCGGTATGAATATTTCAACCATGATTTATGTCTTTATTGCAGGTTTATGTGCCTTTCGTGAAGCTTTCGGCATGCTTCTGCAAAATGGGGTTTCGCGCAAAACTCTCTTTGCCGGAAGAACCCTCACTGTACTTACAATCGGTCTGATTCTTCCAATTCTTGACCGGATTTTAATCACTGTAATAAGCTTACTCAATAAACTTTTCGGCTCTAATTTAGGAATTACCTCATTATTCGAACAGGTATATAACCAAAAGGTCCTCGGAATGAGTCAGTTTAGCCTTATCATTAATAGTTATTTTCTGGATTTATTCCTATATATTGCTATGATGGCTTTAGGATATATGATTACTCTTGTATTTTATCGCTTAAACAAAACCGGAAGAATCGTGGTTGGTGCTGGTTTTCCTATCACATTTTTCATTCTTCTCCCCACATTAGATTCCATGTTTATGAACGGCCGAATTTCTTTGAGCCTTATAAAGTGTATTGATACCGCCTACGGCTTCTCTGCACAACAGCCTAGTAATGCCATGATAACTTCTGCCTGTATGTTTCTTGTCTTCAGCTGCTTTAGCTGGCTGCTTATTCGAAGAGCTAATATAAAAGGATAAAACAAAATAAATCTCTATACTGCCAAGGCCCGCGACTGACACGAAAAGTGTGATAGCGGGCCTTCATTTATCCCTGATTACTTTCACCCAGCACTTGACTTCTTCGGTAAACTGGTATATGTTTTGATATGTTATTATATGATATAATAAAAGCGTAGTGAACAAGATTACAAGCTTGTTTGTAATCTTGCGAGCGGAGTAAAAGATCATGAACACGCATTTTGTTCATGATATAATAAGGATATATCTTCAAGTCCTTCCCTGTCATCTAATCAAAATAATAGTAGTTATGCTACGGCAGAAATTTCTCTTTTCAATGTATGGCCGCAGCCATAAGGAGAGCATATGGGTAAACAAAATTTAACATTATTAACCGATTTTTATGAATTAACAATGATGCAAGGTTATTTTGATAACAAAAATAATGAAACCGTTGTTTTTGATGCCTTTTATCGTGAGAATCCTTGCGGAAGCGGATATGCCATCTGCGCCGGTTTGGAACAGGTAATTGATTATATTAAAAACCTACATTTTTCAGAAGATGATATCGATTATCTAAGAACATTAAAAATATTTGAAGAAGACTTTTTGTCCTATTTAAGGGACTTTCATTTTACCGGAAATATTTATGCAGTTCCGGAGGGTACCGTTGTATTCCCAATGGAGCCATTAGTTAAGGTCATCGCGCCAATTATGGAAGCGCAGCTTGTTGAAACTGCAATTCTCAATATGATTAATCACCAGAGTTTGATTGCAACGAAGGCTTCCCGTGTCGTCTATGCTGCGGAAAACCAACCGGTAATGGAGTTTGGTCTGCGAAGAGCACAGGGGCCGGATGCCGGAACCTTAGGCGCAAGAGCCGCTGTAATTGGTGGCTGTATCGGAACAAGTAACGTATTGTCTGCTAAACTATTCGATCTTCCTGCTTTAGGGACACATGCCCATAGCTGGATTATGAGTTTTGATGATGAACTTTCCGCTTTTCAAAAATATGCAGATCTTTATCCTCAGAATACTACCTTGTTAGTAGATACCTATGATACTCTTCGCTCCGGTGTTCCTAATGCAATCAAGGTGTTCCAGGAGCTTCGCGATCTTGGTAAAATGCCTTTAAAATACGGTATTCGCCTCGACAGCGGTGATCTTGCCTATCTTTCCAAGAAATCCAGAAAGATGATGGATGCAGCTGGTTTCCCAGAGGCTACGATTACTGCCTCTAGTGATTTAGATGAATACTTAATTGATTCTCTAAAAACACAAGGTGCTAAAATTGATTCCTGGGGTGTCGGTACCAAATTGATTACTTCCCGCGACTGTCCTTCTTTCGGTGGTGTATATAAATTGGCTGCTATTATGAGAAATGGCACCTTCCTTCCGAAAATCAAGCTTTCCGAGAATCAGTGGAAAATCACGAACCCCGGTGACAAGAAAATCATTCGTATTTACGAGAAGGAAAGTGGTAAAGTAAAAGCAGATCTTATCGCTCTTGCAGACGAATCTTTCTCCAACAAAGACCGTATGATTCTCTTCGATCCATTGGCAACCTGGAAAAAGACTTATCTCGAAGCAGAGACTTATACCTTGAGAGAAATTTTAGTTCCTGTATTTATTGCCGGCGAATGTGTATATACCTCTCCGTCTGTCATGGATATCAGGGAATATTGCAGAAAAGAGCAGGATTCGCTCTGGGATGAGGCAAGACGTCTTATCAATCCTCATAATGTATATGTTGATTTATCTGCAAAATTATACCGAATGAAGACAGAACTTTTAGATACCTTGACAGAAGACACTAATTAATAGATAAAATAATAATATTATTTTTCTGACTACTACTATATTTAATATAACCTGCTTTACTAATCAAACCAGAAATTCCACTTACATTCAGCGAAAGGAGGCATCTGATTGAAAAACAAAAAAAATATTTTATTCCTTAGTATTACTGCTGTACTAGCTCTCGTCAGCTGCTTCCTAATTGTCCTTCTCCTTCATTCCAAGAATAATTCCAATCATCTTTCTGCACAAGCATCTTCTGCAGACAATGATTTCATGAATTCTCTTGATAACAGCGGGGGTGATTATACTTACCATCCACCAACTTTAACAGTTTTTCCAGGTGTTCAGATTACCGATCCTGCAAATTCTAATGAAGATGTCGAATCGGAATCTTCTTTTGTTCCAACCTTTAAGATGGATTTAAATCCCTCTAGCCTTACCGTTTTTGTCAACAAAGAATATGCCCTTCCCAAAGATTATAAGCCCGAAAACTTAGTGACGCCTGATGTACTCTTCAATATACTTACCTATGACGAACGTACCATGATGCGTCCCGAAGCTGCCGAAGCTTTAGAAAAATTATTTACCGCTGCCCAAAGGGATGGGTATGTATTATACGGTGTTTCCGGATATCGTTCTTATGATCGTCAGTATAAAATCTTCACCAATAATATTGCATTAAAAGGTAAAGTTCATACATTGAAATATTCCGCAGTTCCAGGAACCAGTGAACATCAAACAGGTCTCGCTATTGACGTCTCAACCGAAAGTCTTAATTTTAAATTAGATGCGGCTTTTGCAGACAGTGGTGAGGGAATCTGGCTTTCCGAAAACGCTTATCTCTATGGTTATATTATTCGCTATCCTACGGGTGCGTCAAATGTAACTGGTTATGCTTATGAACCTTGGCATATTCGTTATGTCGGTAATGATTTAGCAAAATACCTATATGAAAACAAATTAACTTTTGAAGATTACTGTAACTATATTCCAAGTGCTGATTTTGATTTTGAGACCGTTTATGCAGAAATCATCAATTATCATCCACCCGTAGTCACTCTCATTCCAGAGGAAGACGATAATCTTCTTATTGGAGAAGATGGTCAGATTATTGATGGTGAATTAACAGAGGAGGATATCCCTGTCGAGGAGCTCCCAGCAGATAACGCTTTAACCGGAACCCCCACTCCTGTCCCCAAAGAGCAAGATCCCGAACCTTCCGAAGATCCGCCGGAGGAGGACCCCCTTCCTGATGACACTGAAATTACAGGTACTCCCATTCCTCCAACCCCAACTCCGGAGATTCCGACCGATATTGATTCTTCTAGCGAAACCGAAGAGCCGGTAACCGTCAGTCCTACTCTTTCTCCAACGAATTAAGTACCCAACTTTTCAAGCATCTATATCGATACCACTTAAAGCTACAAACTTTATACTCAGAAGTTAGTGTGAAATTATTACATTAATTTTTAATGACTATATAGAAAGCTCAGAAACTCACCAATTACTTGAATATAGATATTTCATCGCTGGGATTTCCAGATGATAAATTTAGCAAATTCAATGATTGTAATTCAATTATTATTAGCAGTTTTATGAGTTTAGGATATTCATTATTAGTTCTTTTGAGGATTATATATCATCTTTTAATTTTTATATTATAAAATCAGGAGGATTATTATGCGACTCATTCTAGCAGCTCTGTTTTTACTGCTCTTCTTTATTATTAGTATTCCGCTTTTTGTCCTAGAGAAACTCATCGGCTGCTTCAGCCGTCATGCTATGGTCTCTAGTTCACAGAGAATCGTAGCTTTTACCTTTCGAATATTTCTATTGATCTGCGGTGTCAGACGAACTGTTATCGGCACTCAGAATGTTCCAAAAGACGAGCCTATCCTTTATATTTCCAACCATCGAAGTTATTTTGATATTCCGGTCGCTTATACCTCTGTTCCAACCTTAACTGGTTTTATGGCCAAGAAGGAAATCGGCAAGATTCCTTTTCTAAGTACCTGGATGAAATTTCTACAATGCTTATTTCTTGATCGCGAGGATCCAAGACAAGGTCTGAAAACGATATTACAGGGAATTGAACAGATAAAAGCCGGATATTCCATTTTTATTTCCCCGGAGGGTACTAGAAGTCAGGGAACAGAAATGCTTCCCTTTAAGGAAGGTAGCTTTAAAATCTCCGAAAAAACAAATTGTGCAATTATTCCGGTGTCTATATCAAACACGGATGCTTTGTTTGAAAAACATAAACCTTGGATACGTTCAGCTCATGTAATAATTGAATACGGGATGCCGATCTATCCGAAAGATTTATCGAAAGATCAGCAAAAATTCCTTGGTGTCCATGTCCAAGAAATCATCCGACAGACTTTAGAAAAAAATGCTCCTCTGATTTAATTTACTGCGTAAGAATATTTATTATATTTTTATTTTGGCTATTTATTTTTCAATTAAAAGATGATACAATTAACGGTGCCCTGTTTTTATGAGATATTCTCACAGGCAAGCGTTTCTTAGATCGAGAAATGAAACATACTCCTGTATTTTTCATATATCATGAGATAAGATACATTTAATAAAATATAGAACGAATATTAACTTTAGAGGAGGTACATATCTCATGAACAACTTAGGTATTATACTATTAATAATAACTGTCGTGGTGATCATTGTTTTAGCTGTATTATATTTTGTAGGAAGAAAGCTTCAGAAGAAACAAGAGGATTCACAAGTTCAGATGCAGGCAGCTGCACAGACCGTCACAATCCTTGTTATCGATAAAAAGAAGATTAAATTAAAAGAAGCAGGCTTACCAAAGATTGTTGTTGATCAGACCCCGAAATATATGAGAGGTTCTAAGGTTCCGATCGTAAAAGCAAAGATTGGTCCCAAAGTAATGTCACTTGTATGTGACGCTAAAATTTACGATATCATTCCAGTAAAGAAGGAAGTTAAAGCGGTAATCAGCGGCATCTATATTATGGATGTGAAAGGTTTAAGAAGCGGTCTCGATCCAAAGAAAACAAAACAGAACCTTCTTCAGAAAGTCACCGGCGTCTTCAAAAAAAATAAATAGGCAAACAACACTCCTCTTACCATTTTGACATCATCTCTCAAGGGTAAGGGGATTTTTAATATGATCAAGAATAGAAAGGAATCCTATATGAAGAAAAAAACCATTGTTTTATTTGCTATCTTTTGTCTCTTATCCGTAATCATATCTACCAGCGCGCTGATCTTTGTTCTTCATGCGCGAACAAACGAGAAAGACATCAGCGTTTCAGCGCAAAATTCTGCCGCTGAATCATCTGGCTCAGACAGTTCTTTACCCAACTCTGTGTCTCCTGCCCCTGAGGCACCTTCGTCATCAGCTGCTCTAGCTGATGACGAAGCTCAAGACTCTGCTTCAACGCCTACCCCTCCTCCTTCCTCTGATATCGAGGCAGAGGCAGAGGTTACGGAAACTCCTAGCGCACCTATTGTACTTGCCTTCGCCGGAGATGTCAGTTTAGATGAAGCCTCCGACCCGGTGGCCAAATATGATGCTGAAGGAAAAGACATTTTAGGCTGTTTCTCTCACGAACTTCTTGAGGAAATGAATTCTGCCGACATTATGATGCTCAATAACGAATTTGCTTATAGTACCAGAGGAACAAAAGCTTCCGACAAGAGTTTCACCTTCCGCGCAGACCCAAGTCGCGTGAATATTCTAAGTGAAATGGGTGTTGATATTGTATCACTTGCAAATAATCACGCTCTTGATTACGGACAAGATGCTCTTGCTGACACCTTTTCCACCTTAGAAGATGCAGAAATCGAATATGTCGGAGCTGGTGAAAATATGGACCGCGCTAAGGCACCTATCTATTTTACGATTGGTGATAAGACCATTGCTTATGTTGCTGCATCCCGCGTTGTATTTGCCATGGACTGGTATGCAACCGATTCCCAGGCCGGAATGCTCGGAACTTATGATCCAACTATTTTCATAGAATCCATCAAAGAAGCTGCTGCCCATAGTGATTATGTAGTTGCCTTTGTACACTGGGGCGTGGAACGTAATAATTATCCCGAGGATTATCAGCGGACTTTTGCCGAGCAGTATATCGATGCCGGTGCGGATGCTGTAATCGGAAGTCACCCTCATGTGGTACAGGGTTATGAATTTTACAAAGGAAAACCGATCGCTTACAGTCTAGGCAATTACTGGTTTAATGATTCCACCAGAGATTCTGCCTTTTTAAAATTATATCTGGAACCGGAGGGCGATGTGAAGATTCAACTTCTTCCTGCAACAAACGCCGATACGGTTACCTTTCTATTTAACGAGTCCGAGGACAAAGAAAAATACTATGATTTTATCCGTAAAATCTCTTTCGGAGTTGATGTAGATAAAGATGGATATCTTACAGAAGCTGTGTCAGAATAATAGATTCAAAAAATAATAGCCGGAAATTTGCTCTATGATTTAGCATATTTCCGGCTATTACTGATTATTTACATGAATTTAATTATAGTATTTACTATGTTATATTACTCAATCCGTCCCATTCTAAAAATCCATTTAAATATAACAGTACTCTTTCATTATATTACTTCTGTTCCCGCTCTGTTTGTTCTGCTCCACTATCTGACAAAATAGAAATCTTAATGCTATTGTCAAGTAAGTGTGCTTCATTTGCAAATAAGGTATAATCAAGTTGTACTAGTAATTTGTCCTGGGCTTCAGTTAAGAGTATCTTCGTCGTCTTGATTTCAAACGACAAGCTGCCATATGGAGTCTGATAAACAGAACTTGTAATCTCATTTAAATCAAAAGCCATCTGCGAACTATTTATACCATTTTTACTTAAATCAACTCTGGTCAAGCCCACCTTAATGGTGTTCTTCGTAGCTTCTCCGCCTTCAGGTCTTTCTTCGTATTGTATGTAGTGTTTGCCACTATGGAGATGATATGTTCCGGATGCTGTCGTCGTTACAGGCTCTTCCTCGGACCCAAGTTGTAACCCTTCAATTATTACGGATACTTCCTTTGTCATAATATAACCTCCTTATGGTTCGGCTTACTACCCTTCTTCATGAAAGGT
Source organism: Mobilitalea sp. (assembly GCA_049657865.1). Lineage (GTDB taxonomy): Bacteria > Bacillota > Clostridia > Lachnospirales > Lachnospiraceae > Mobilitalea. The sequence goes on along the minus strand of JBASOB010000575.1, from coordinate 23,906 downwards.
AACAGCTTCATTAGAATGCTTAATAATTGTACTATTAAATAACCGTAACTTCAAGTCATTTTCAACATTTAACAAAGTTGTTTCCAAAAAAAATTTCTTTTTTATCTTGAAACAATTCTTTATTCTGTACCTTTTCGACTACAAGAAATGGTTCATTTCGACTACTAGGAAAGATTCAATTCGACTCCTCAGAATGATTCAAATTATTGTAAATATTTATTGTTTATGATAAAATACGTATAGTTATGATGAAAACGGAGGTAGTTATGAATTCCATTAAAGTAAAAGCATATGCAAAAATAAATCTAGGACTGGATGTACTCAGAAAACGTGAAGATGGTTACCATGACGTTTGTATGATTATGCAGTCGATCGCTTTACATGACACCATAACAATTACGAAATCTGCTTCCGAAGGAATCTCTATTTCAACTAATCTCTATTATCTTCCGAACGACCAGGGCAACTTAGTCTATAAAGCCGCTTCTTTATTCTTATCAACTCTTTCCATTAAAGATGGACTGGTAATAAAGCTGGACAAAAACATTCCAGTAGCTGCAGGCCTTGCCGGTGGAAGTACCGATGCCGCCGCCGCTCTGATGGGATTAAACACGATGTATCATGCTGGTTTATCAAACAAAGAACTGATGGAGCTCGGTGTACAATTAGGTGCGGATGTTCCCTACTGTATCATACTCGGTACTGCTCTCTCAGAAGGAATCGGAGAGGTATTGACCCCTCTGGCCTCTATGCCGAACTGCTCCATTCTTCTGGTAAAGCCTGATATCAGCGTATCCACCAAATATGTATATGAAAACCTACGCCTTGATAATTCCGCTGTTCATCCTGATATCAGTGCAATGAAAACTGCACTTGCCAATCAGGACCTTATCTCGTTAACCGGCAGCATGGATAATATCCTGCAATCTGTAACCGTTAAAAATTATCCAATTATAACAGATATTAAAAGTAAAATGATGGAGCTTGGTGCCCTTACCTCTTTAATGAGCGGCAGCGGTCCAACTGTATTTGGTGTTTTTAATGATCGCAAGTCTGCCGAAAGAGCCTCCTATTATTTTCACAAGCATCCAGGTTACGGCAAACAAGTATTTTTAACAAAGCCTTACTGGCCTGATCAGAAAATGTGACCTACTCTTCTAGCTAATGAGGTTTCTCCGTTCTATTACAAATCATCTTATTCTGCTCTACAGAAAGGTCCTACTAATCATGTCAAAAAAGAAATATACTTATACCAATACTACGAATTCCTGTTATCGTGGCCTAATGACACAGGCCATCATTAATAATCTGGCTCCGCTTCTATTTATTATTTTTCAAACCAGCTATTCCATCTCTTATGAGAAATTAGGCCAGCTAATCCTGGTCAATTTTGGTGTGCAGATATTGTCGGATCTTTGGGCAACAAGGTATGCTGATCATTATGGTTACCGGAAATGTATGGTGCTGGCACACTCACTGTGCGTAGTCGGTCTCATTTCTTTGGGAATATTACCGCTTATCATGCCCTCTCCCTATCTTGGACTAGTAATCGCTATTGCCATCTATGCTATTGGTGGCGGGCTGTTAGAAGTTGTCGTTAGTCCTATTGTGGAAGCTCTGCCGAATGATAACAAAGAAGCCTCCATGTCCTTACTACATTCCTTCTATTGCTGGGGACAAATGCTTGTAGTAATTCTTAGTACGACAATTCTTTGGGTGATAGGAAGAGATCATTGGTATATCCTGCCGATTCTCTGGTCCCTCTTTCCACTCTATAATTTATTTCAGTTCCTTCATGTTCCTATTCAACCGCTGATTGTGGAAGGAAAAGGTATGCGCCTGAAAGAACTATTGGCCAAGCCTTCTTTCTATCTGGCTATGCTGTTAATGATCTGTGCCGGTGCAAGTGAATTGACTATGTCTCAATGGTCTTCCATGTTTGCAGAAAAAGGTCTTTTAATACCAAAACTATATGGAGATTTACTTGGTCCTGCGCTCTTCGCCTTATTTATGGCCATTGGAAGAACTCTTTATGGGTATTTCGGCGAACGCCTTCCGATGAAGGCATGCCTATTTGGTAGCAGCATTCTTTGTCTGACCACATATTTATTAACCATATTTAGTCCAAGTCCTATCGTCTCTATCTTAGCCTGCAGTTTCTGCGGTTTCTCTGTTGCATTGTTATGGCCAGGAACCTTCAGTTTATCCTCTGCTGCTTTCCCCAAAGGCGGTACTTTGATGTTTGGAATCCTGGCAATCTGCGGTGATATCGGTTGTTCCTTCGGCCCCTGGCTTGCCGGTAAAATATCTGACTTTGTCCAAGTAAGCGGACGCACCTTGTTTTTTTGGACTAATAATACCACTCTGGATATCGAACAAATCGGGCTCCGCTCCGGTCTCTTAACGGCTACCATCTTCCCCGTCCTAATCGGGATCAGCTTATTAATATTCAGACGTAAACGACAATAGAACAGTCCATAAAAATAGTGAGGCCGAAACGGATCCGAAGTATATCTACGGGTCGATTTCAGCCTCACTATATTTATTTCATGATATTTATATGTTGTTTTTCTTAACTGTTTATGTTTTCTGTTTATGTTTTCTGTTCTTGTTTCCTGTTCTTATATAACTCTTATGATTTATCGATTTTCTATAATGTTCTGCTTAATAAATTAATCTGTGCTTGTATTTACTGTCGTCCCGTCTCTCCATGCTTCTAGCTTACTGATTGTTGCATCCAGAGTTTTCTGTGATATCTCAGGGAGCGTTCCACCCCATGCTTTGGTGGCTTCTTCATAGCCTTGTTTTACTGCTTCAATCATCGCGTCTGCTTTTGATGCATCTCCGCCTGTCAATGCCTGCGCAAAGGATACCATTCGGTCTGAGGTTTTATTTACTCCCCAGTATCCATCTTCTGCAACATCTTTTTGTGCCTGTGTCTGCGTTTCTTCATCAACTTCAACTTTGCCTTCTCGAAGCAATTGATAGATATCTGTTGATTCTGTAAAAGCTTCTCCTTGTTTTTGAAACATTTTCTGTATCAGATCCCGTAAACTCTTAGAACGTTTTTCTGCTTCTGCAAGTAGACGTTCTACTGTTGCTGTATCTTTTTTGTATACTTTTTTTGTGGTGTCAGTTTCTACCTGCTCGCTCTTTTCATAAACTACAGCTGTTTCTTCTGTATTGTTTTGTTTCGCAACATCTGTTTTTGTAGTATCATTTGACTTCGTCTTTGAAGTACTCTTATTATCGTAAGTCTGTGCTACATTTGTAATACCATTTACGCCCATATTCTAATCCTCCATGATTTTGGGAATATCTATCCTCCATTCTTTCGTGAGGATTTTTCTTCCATGATTGGTATCTTCTGCACTATATATTTCGGTTATTTTAATACTTAACTTAATAGTAAACCCGAAAGAATTTTCTATCGAGCAAAAAAAAGCTAAAATCGTTTTCTGATACGATTTTAGCTTTTCTGTATTATGTAATTCTTATCTACAAAGTAATAGTTCAACATCTTTTGTTAATAAATCAGTATAACTGTATGATACCATTCTAACCGGCATATCTTTCGATTCTTGTACTTTAATCAAGAAGATACTTGGATACGTTTCAGAAATTACACCTTCTGTCACATCAATCTTATGACGACCTCTGTTAATTCGAATCTTTACTTTATTGCCTGTCTGGTTCATAACAGCATTACGTACATTGTTCACATCATTTTGTTTCATCATTATTTTCTCCTTAATAATGCTGGCCATCTCAATCTCCGGAACAGGTGATCCTATATTGATCTGCGAACATTTATATAAATAAATCTGTAACAATTTCATGCATCGAGGATATTATAGCACAAATTCAGCGAATCGTCAATGAATTTTCTGACAATTCGCTGTTATGGTCTGTTTATGTACATATTTGTGCACATTATATCTTATATTTTTTGTGCATTTTTTATGGAATATATTCACATTGCCCCTATATATTGTAATTAAATATATAATTATGCACAATGACTTGTATTTTTATCGATATATTTTAGTCAAAATAACAGTTTTTTTCACTCTGTTACAGCCCACCACAATATGTAGATTTTCATTATATTCTACCACTAAATGTTGCATCACCATGAATTATTGCATAAATTTCCTCAATTCATTTTTATAAAAAACAAAGGGAAAACATGATAATTTCAATTCCAATTAAAATTGTTTTCATGTTTCCCCTTTCCTCATATATTTTTCGCATATTAAGTTTGTTCTGAAGATTACGCAGGCACAAACTCTCTGAGTGAAGGTGTTTTTTCTTTCAATCTTTCCCTGTTCCTGATTATTTCTCTACTTTTAAATTTCTTGAATGCTTGCAGTCAATTCCTCCTTGTTTTCGTCAATTAGGATGGTGTCATCGGAATGAACCTGATCACTCATGATTAATCGTGCGCTTAATGTTTCAACATTCTTTTGCAAGAATCGTTTGAGAGGTCTTGCTCCATAGGCAGGATCATATGCACTTTCTACGATATAAGCTTTCGCTCTCGCAGTTAATGCAACTTTAATTTCTCGGTCTGCCAGGCGTCTATTTAGATCAGCAATTAAGAGATCCATTATGCCATCCATATTGTCTTTTGTTAGCGGTTTAAACATAATAATTTCATCTAATCGATTAAGAAACTCGGGTCGGAAAGAAGTACGAAGCTCTTGCATTACCCTGTTCTCACACTGGCTGCTGATCTGACCCTCCTCATCAATTCCCTCAAGCAAGTACCTTGAGCCTATATTAGAAGTAAGAATAATAATTGTATTCTTAAAATCAACCGTTCTACCTTGCGAATCCGTGATTCTTCCATCATCAAGAACCTGAAGCAAGACATTAAATACATCTGGATGCGCTTTCTCTACCTCATCAAATAAGATTACCGAATAAGGTTTACGACGAACCGCTTCCGTCAGTTGTCCGCCTTCTTCATAGCCAATATATCCAGGAGGTGCACCAATCAGTCTTGAGACGGAATGTTTCTCCATATACTCGCTCATATCAATACGAACAATATTGTGTTCGTTGTCAAACAGATTTTCTGCCAGTGCCTTTGCTAGTTCCGTCTTACCCACACCGGTAGGTCCTAGGAACAGGAACGATCCAATCGGTTTCTTCGGATCCTTAATCCCTGCTTTAGAGCGAAGAATTGCATCAGATACTAGATCGACTGCTTCATTCTGCCCAACCACACGCTTGTGGAGTTCTTGTCCCAAATTAAGGGTCTTATTACGTTCTCCTTCAGTTAATTTCGTGATTGGGATACCTGTCCAGCGGGATACAATCTTGGCAATCTCTTCTTCACTGACATTTTCATGTACTAAGGTATTCTCTTTTTGTTTGATATTCTCTTCTTCCAGTTTCAATTGTTTTTGAAGTTCCGGCAGCCTGCCATATTTAAGTTCTGCCGCTTTATTCAAGTCATAATTTTGTTCCGCCAGTTCGATTTCATTGTTCAGGTTTTCTAATGCTTCTCTGATTTTATGAACCTTCTCCATTGATGCTTTCTCATTATCCCACTTTGCCTTACTAAGCGAGAATTCCTCTCGAATCTGAGATAAATCCTTCTGCAAGTCACTTAGGCGGTCCGCACTGAGTCGGTCACTTTCTTTCTTAAGGGCTGCTTCTTCAATTTCCATCTGCATAATTCTTCGCTGCATCTCATCAAGTTCTGTTGGCATGGAATCCAGCTCTGTCTTAATCAGAGCACATGCCTCGTCTACTAAGTCAATAGCTTTATCCGGAAGAAAACGGTCAGAGATGTAACGGTTCGACAAAACTGCTGCGCTGACCAATGCACCATCTGTTATTTTAACTCCGTGGAATACTTCGTAACGTTCTTTCAAGCCTCTGAGAATAGAGATGGTATCTTCCACACTCGGTTCATCTACCATAACTGGTTGGAATCTTCTCTCTAGTGCCGCATCTTTCTCAATATAGAGGCGATATTCGTTTAGGGTAGTTGCACCGATACAGTGCAATTCTCCCCTTGCAAGCATCGGCTTTAACATATTGCCGGCATCCATGGAGCCTTCTGTTTTACCGGCTCCAACAATGGTATGAAGTTCATCGATAAATAGAATGATCTGTCCTTCGCTTTTCTTCACTTCCTCGAGTACTGCCTTCAGTCTTTCTTCAAATTCTCCCCTGTATTTAGCACCTGCCACCAGCGAGGCCATATCGAGCGCAAATAATTTCTTATCCTTGAGCGACTGCGGTACGTCTCCCTTAACAATTCTCTGTGCAAGGCCTTCGACTACTGCCGTCTTACCAACACCTGGTTCACCGATTAATACTGGGTTATTTTTTGTTTTTCTAGAAAGGATACGAACTACATTTCTGATTTCCGCATCTCTTCCGATTACAGGATCGAGCTTCTTCTCTTTTGCTCGTTCTACCAGGTCATATCCATATTTCTCAAGCGTATCGTAAGTCACTTCCGGATTATCAGATACTACCTTCTGATTTCCTCTTACCGTCTGCAATGCTTTGAGAAAATTATCACGGTTAATATTAAAATCACCAAATAATTTCTTGACTTCTTTATTCGGATTTTTCAGCATACTTAGGAATAGATGTTCTACCGACACATAGGAATCCGCCATAGCCTGGGCTTCGTCTTCCGCATAATTTAAAACCTTGTTCAAATCATTACCGATATATACCTGTCCACCGGAAACCTTTGGCCTTTTCTTCAGCAGTCCTTCTACCTGTGCCAGAAATACTTCCGGTGTAATCTCCATCTTTTCCAGCAGCTTTTTAATCAAACTATCTTCGAGGGTTAGCAAGCTATAAAGCAGATGTTCTACATCAATTTGCTGGTGCCCGTATTCATATGCCAGTTTCTCACAATTTTGTACTGCCAGCATTGAATTCTGTGTAAATTTGTTAATATTCATCTTAGCTCCTCCTTATGGGTGCTTCTCAATCTGTTCTCGGATTACGGTCTGATCTATCTCTTTTTTTTGATAGTTTTTCTTATCCGGGAACTTTCTAACTGTTCTACTCAAACTATAACACATATAGCATTGGTTTGCAAGAGACATTTTTACATAATTATTGTAGCCTTCTCTAAAACCAAAGAGACCCTCTCAGTTAGATATTCTTCCAACTAAGAGGGTCTCTTTTCCATACTTTCTAAGATTATGCTGTTTTCTATCATCTTCCTATACTTTCTAACATCATGCTGTTCTATATCGTCTTCACATACTTATTAACATTCTATTGTTCTATATCATCTTCGCTTACTTACTTTTATTTCAAGTCAATTAACTACAGTATTTTTCGATGATATATTTCGCACAGGCAATCATTGTACTGCCGTTCCCAGTTAAATAGTCATATCCTGTAATCTCCTTAAACTCGTTGCTCGAAGTAATCAGTTGTTCTTTTTCTTCATGGTCAACAAGGAAGCCAAGTTTATACCCTTTTGGCATAACACTGCCATAATTTTTTATCGAGATTATCTTACCATTAACTTCTGTGTCAGCCATACCCTGCCCATCATCAATCACATTATATTTCATCTTCATTTCTCCATTCACTCATTATTAACAAAAAATTTCTTTTGTGTTTCACGCCTTCTTTTGTTTTATCGGCTTTTCCTTTTATCAACATAACTTTTTCAACCAACATTTTTTATTTTCAATTATATCACGGTATTAATTCTTCTGTCCCAATCGGTGCAGGGATTGCTGTCGGGATTGGAGTAACTGCAGGAGTAACTTCCGGAATTCCTGGCGGTGTCGGTGTCTCTCCCGGGATAGTACCATCACCTTCTACCGGATCAGTTCCGGTGGCAGGGTCTTCAGTGATTACTTCTGGAGCTATTGTCGGCTCAGGTGATATCGTTGCTTCTTCCAGTAATTTTGCTGCCTCTTCCTCTTGTTGCTTCTTGAGGATTTCTGCTTCACTGGCTGCTTTTGCGTCTTCTGATTTTTCCATGTAATCTATGTATTCTGATGTAACAAGTTCTTTCACTCCGCCACTCGCTTTATCTGTTATTTCACCAGTAGTCAGATTAACGTATCTTTCAAATATCGTATCCGGCATAACAAATTCTGTGCCCTCATTTATCTCCTTATGAATTTCCGTCATAAAACTTCGCCATATCGTTGCGGGGTAAGTGCTCCCGTAGAGTCCGCTGATTTTACTCGGTGTATCGTTGCCTACCCAGACAACTGTCGTATATCTAGGGGTATATCCGGCAAACCATCCGTCTTTCATGTCATTGGTCGTGCCCGTCTTTCCTGCGGTCTGGAAACCTGATATTTTATTACCGTATCCGGTTGCATAGTTTTCACTTACTGCTCCTTGCAGAACATCCGTCATCATATAGGCGCTTTCCTCTTTATAAATCTGTGTTGATTTATGTTGGTTTTCATAAACAACATTACCACTAATGTCAATCAGCTTATTCAGGCAGGTTGTCTCGATGAAACTTCCGTTTCTTGACAAAGTTGAATACCCTCCGGCAAGCTCTACCGGGGTGATTCCTTTCGTAAATCCACCTATTGCGATACCGGCATTGATATCACCGTCTACAATCCCTGAAAACTCCATGTCAGTCAAATAATGAAGAAGATTCTGCGGTTTATATTTTAGTAATATCTGATATGGTATGGTGTTGATGGATATCTCCGTCGCATATCTTAGAGTTACATTTCCATAAAATTTATCATGTGAATTTTTAGGTCCGCCTTCAATTTTATAGTCCTTCATCAGTGAAAGCGGGAGCAGTCCCAGATCAAAAGCAGGAGTGTATGCAATCAGAGGCTTGATTGCGGAACCTGGCTGTCGGTAAGCCAAATAAGCTCGGTTAAAGGTATTAGCTGCCTCCTTTTGTGTTCGTCCTCCTACGATTGCAACTACATTGCCAGTATCGTTATCAATACATACTCCAGCCCCTTGAGTTTCATATAACCCCGACTCCTCGTCCGTTGATTTAAATTCAGAAAGACCATCATTCAGACTTTGCTGAAGGGTCGTTTGTTTATCCTGATTGATACTTGTATAGATAGAGTATCCTCCGCTTCTTATCTTACTGTCCATTTCTGTATAAAGCGTATTATATTCTGTCTGATAGGTTTTTCTGGCTTCATCAGAATCAAAATCATATAGAAATTCAAATCCTGACAGTTCCATCAGCTTTTTAGCGGCTTCACTAATGGTATAGGAAACTGCGTAATTTTCTTTCTCGCTATCATTCTCCGGCATAGTAAGAACTATTTCTTCCTTAATCGCTTCTTCATATTCTTGATCAGTAATAGAACCAAGTTCCTTCATTTTACCTAAAATAACATCTTTACGTGCCACTGCATTGTCAAATTGATCAACCGGATCATATTTTTCCGGTCGATTTGGGATTCCGACAAGCATAGCTGTCTCTGCAAGGCTCAGTTCATCAACCGTTTTGCTAAAATAAGTATGAGCTGCAGCACCGATGCCGTATGCACCATGATTATAGTAAATATTGTTCAAGTAAAACTCTAATATTTTATCTTTTGAATAAATTTGTTCGAGTTTAAGAGATATGACCATCTCTTCATATTTTCTTTTCAAGGATTTTTCATTCGTAAGAAATATATTCTTAACCAACTGCTGGGTAATACCGCTTCCTCCTTGAATTGTCTTGCCTCCACTTTTTACAAACAGCCAGGCTACCCTTGCATATGCCCTGAGATCAATCCCATTATGTTCATAGAATCGTTCATCTTCTATGGCTACGGTTGCATTCTTTACATCATCCGGTATTGCATCCGTTGTGAGATAATCATATTCATATGCCGAGAGCATTTTTAGCAGATTTTCTTCATCATCATATATTTTTGTCGTTTCCCTGCTTTTAAAAGTAGAAACATCAATCGTAGCTATCTTCATATCCGCCGCATCCGTAAGAGCTGATAATGTTGGTTCATATTTAATCAGTAATAATACGCAGGCTCCTAGTCCAATCACTAATGTCATCATTACTACAAGTCTGACTATCTTAAACAAATTACTAGTTTTCTTTTTTCTTGTTTTTTTACTTTTCATGCTTTTAAATCCTCCTGTTGCAAATATAGTGCATTTGAGATGTTGCAAGGCTGTATCCTGTTGGTTTCGTGTGGAGAAATCGGAATCCATTCAAAGAAATGCTTCTCGATTATTTTATTGTCTCAAACAACAAAAGCCATGCAGAATTCGCTGCACAGCTTTTGAGTTTTATATGATCACAAATAACACGAGGTCTATCGAACTTTTACTCTGATGCAAGTTTTCATGTTTCTTTACAAAAATTTGCTGATATCCTTTATTCGTATCATTCCGTCTTTCTGTTTCAAATCACGGAAGTCCTATTCATCAAACTCAATATAGCTTTTTATTCCTCCGCAAAGAAAACTGCTGTCTCTTAACGTTATTTCTTTGCACTGTATTTATATTGTCAACTTTATATTTGTTTTCTATATTTTTAGCTCAAACCATCTTTAAAACGACATTTCCCTGATAGCGTATTATCTTCTATGGGATATGGTTCTCCTCCATTTAAATTAGATTATAACATATCAATACATATTTAACAACGTAGTCACTGCTTTTTCACCATTTCGGTTATTCATCATGCAAGGAAATAATACCTTCTGCCGCGAAACATATGAATCATATTATTGCCAAATCTAGATCAAAGTACTATAATTGACCGTAACTACTATCCCCTATTTAAGAAAGGAATATTACTATGGCTAATAAAAAAATAAATCCACAGGAAACAAAAACTTTTATTGATATTCTATATATGACCCCCTCAGAAATCCGTGCAAAGGATATCGCTGAGCTATTACAAAATGTTGAGGGTGTTAAGGTTGAATTGTGGAATGAGATGAATGTGCTTGAAATAGGGTTGGCTAATGATAATTCCGTAGATATGGAACCTTTGGATATTGACTTCAAGGATCCTTCCGATATTTCCTTTATTAGAAACAGAGAAATCAAGACCATATTTGCACTCACTCTAAACGACGATGATCTGGACGCAGTTGAAACCTTATTTGAAAAAATTGTTGATAAATATTCCGGTTTCTTATGCGCTGATACCGCTGATTTTTATCCCGTTTATGTCGGCACCACCAAAAAATAATCCTGTGCTACAAAGGAGTCCATACTTATGCATAATATAAAAGCAGCCTTCTTGGCTGCCTTTACTCATATCAACAAACAGGATGCTGCTTTGCCACATCTTAAAGACAGGAAAGAACACGGAACGGGTGCCTCTGTGCAGCCTACACAGTTCTTCAGCGCGAAGAACCTTCACGTTGCGAAGAATCTTTTTCTTTGCACTATTCCAGTTATGGCTGGTTATATCGTCCTCGGGGCCGCTTATGGCATATTAATGGACAGCAAAGGCTTTTCCATTCTATGGAGTCTTTTGGCCAGTGTATTTATTTACGCCGGTTCCATGCAGTTTGTTACGATTGCGCTGCTCTCTGCCTCCTTTGATCCGCTCAGTGCTTTCCTTATGACCTTAGCCGTAAATGCCAGACATATCTTTTATGGAATATCAATGCTGCATAAATACCGAGGTACCGGAAATCTTAAACCATACCTTGTTTTTTCGCTGACGGATGAGAGTTTTTCAATTTTATGTTCTACGAATCCCCCACAAGATACTGAACCGAAATGGTTCTATTTCTTTATTTCTTTCCTCAATCAAATGTATTGGATTACAGGTACAATTCTTGGTGGTATTCTTGGAAGCTTGATGACCTTTAACACCAAGGGTCTCGATTTTGTTCTGACAGCTTTATTTGTTGTCATTTTAATCGATCAATGGAAATCGACAGCAAACCATTATCCTGCCATAATTGGTATTGCAAGTGCAATTTTCTGCAGGTTAATCTTTGGCGCAGGAAACTTTATCATTCCTTCGATGATCTTAATCCTGCTTCTGGTTACTGTATTTAGAACTCGGATGGAAAAACCCTCAACAGAAATCCATACAGAAGAAGAACTTCTATCAAGAAATCATCCGACAGCGGGAGGTAAAAACGCATGAATTATACGACCCTACAACTTTTTATTTTCTTTGGTGTAGTATCGTTTGGCACGATTCTTACGCGAGCTCTTCCTTTTTTATTATTTCCGGAAAACAAGGAAATTCCAAAATATATGAAGTATTTAGCGGATATCCTTCCTTTTACGATTATCGGTATGCTGGTAGTATACTGCCTAAAGAACATCTCTCTGATCGATGCTCCCCACGCGGTCCCAGAGTTTCTTGGTGTTGCTTTAGTTGCAGTGCTCCATATATGGAAAAAGAACACCCTCCTCAGTATTGGAGGCGGTGCTCTTTTCTATATGATTTTAGTTCAATATGTATTTGTATAATTTATATAATCGCTTTTATAGATAATTTGTGGTTCTTCGTCGCAGAAAGATCTATAAATTCTTCTCCAATACGTACAATCGGTTTTGAAAGAGATAATTTATTAATCATGACTACTTCTCCTTCACGTCCGTCATTTAAACGAACGATATTATGAAGGTAGGATAATACGATTCGTTCCAGGAAGGTCATAAGATATCCTGGATCAAACTTCAAGAAGCCATCGCGTTCAAATTCCTCAACCACATCAAAAGGACAGATTGCATCACGATAACGGCGGCTTGAAGTCATCGCATCATATACGTCGGCAATCGCTACAATTCTAGCGAAATCATCCAGCTGTTCTTTCACAAAACCATTGGGATAACCAGAGCCATCGCATCTTTCATGATGCATAAGTGCAACATATTTTATACGTATATCAATGGAATAATCTTTCAGAGCTTGATATCCTTTGATCGAATGGGTTTTTATAATATCAAATTCCTCTTTTGTTAAATTACCGGCTTTTGTAATTATCTCTTTGGGAACCAGCATCTTACCAATGTCATGTAGTAACCCTGCTAATGTCAGGACTCTGGTTTCTTCTTCCGACATCTTAAGCCACCCAGCAAAGACATTACAGATCAAGGATACATTCAGACTATGCACATAAGTCAGATCATCATAATTGCGAATCCCATGAAGCATCTCAAGTACATGTGCGCCGTTACGAGCTTCTTTCAATATTCTATCGGTATCTGCCAATAATTTTTCAACATCTATTTCATCTTCACTTTTTAGTATACTATTAAAATTATCTTCCACATTACTAATCGTATTCACATAAGTATGGTTGAATTTCTTAAATTCCGGCGTATTGCGAAGCATATCAATATAAGACTCTTCTTTAATGTCCTCTGTAATCAATTCACCTTTGTAAACTAATAGTCCATATATATTATAAAATCTCAGTCTCGTAATAGTTCTGTCATCTAATGTAGTTCCTTTTGTGATAATCAACTGATTGTTCGGGGTATATATATCTGTTGCTACAACCATTCCAACTTCCGCTTGATCTGTTCTAATCCTGCTAGCCTCCATAATAAATCAACACCCTCCGCTTTTCCTATGTGTCCGTAATACCTTCTATAAAAGTATACAAGCTTCATTTAATAATTACAAGTACCATCTATGTCAAATCGAAGCAATATGGCTCTGCAAGGTGCCCCGTCACTACCTTCCAGTTTCATAGGAGCCGCAAAAAGGAAGTATTCTCCTTGCGGGACTTCCTCTAATACTAATCCTTCTAGGATCACGACTTCTGTTCCTAAAAGTTCAAGATGAACCTCCATCGGAGCATTAACCGGACCTACACTCTGTCCTTCTACTCCTATCAGCTCAATGTGATATTGATTTAGCAGCTTAGCCAGTTCCAGGGTTACAATCCCCTTCCCTTTGATCAACAGTCTTTTTTGACAAACTTCCAATAGTCTGATTAAGCTTTCTCCCTCATATTCTAGCAAATCGATAACTGTACATGGTCCGATGCATCGTGACAGGTCCAACTGTTCAATCGTTTTGCCGTCCTTATAAAAATGAAAAGGTGCATCCAGATGTGTTGCATTGTGTGCACACATTTGAAGATTCGTTAAATTATATAATGCCCCTTCTGACATTTTCTGAACCCTGTCATAAGAAGGTGCTGGATCTCCCGGGTAAACTTTACCGCTAAAGAGTTCTTGCGTGATATCATAAATTTTCATTACTACAATTTCCTCCGAATCCTTTTACTCCTAATCGTATCATTTATTTAAGAATCAATTCCACTGGGCAATGATCGCTGCCCATTATGTCACTGTGAATAACAAAATCTTCTATCTTATCTTTTAATCTTTCAGAGGTCAGAAAATAATCAATTCTCCATCCCGCATTCTTCTCTCTTGCATGGAACATATAAGACCACCAGGTATATGCCTCCGTCTTATCCGGGTATTTATAACGGAATGTATCAACAAATCCACTTTCTAAAAGGATTGTCATTTTATCACGTTCTTCCTGTGTAAATCCAGCATTTCTCTTGTTCGTGGAAGGATTTTTCAGATCGATTTCCTTATGTGCAACATTTAAATCGCCACATAAGATGACCGGTTTCTTCTGATCCAGTTCCATGACATAGGTACGGAAATCATCTTCCCATTCCATGCGGTAATCCAGTCTCTCAAGTTCTCTCTTAGAATTTGGCGTATATACCGTAATCAAATAAAAATCTTCATATTCTAAGGTGATGACTCTTCCTTCTTCATTATGCTTGTCCGGACCGATGTCGAAAGTTATATTAAGTGGCTCCTTTTTACAGAAGACTGCCGTTCCGGAATATCCCTTTTTATTTGCCGAATTAAAGTATTGCTGATATCCTTCAAAGGAAATCTCTACCTGCTCCGGCTGTAACTTTGTTTCCTGAAGGCAGAAGATATCTGCATCCACATTATTAAAGAATTCTTCAAAACCTTTCGTTATACAAGCTCTAAGTCCATTTACGTTCCACGATACCAGTTTCATTTTTGTACATTCCTTTCCCAAAATTCTATGTGCCTAACAGAAATATCATCTCTCTTAATTATCGTCTTATTTCTTAAAATTAATTACGATGTCATAGATTTCTTCTACCGTCTCTGCAATGCGGTCGCTGCCTGCTTTTTCAAGCTCTTCCCTGCTGCCAAATCCAAATAATACGCCCATAGAGGAAATCCCCACTTTTTTTGCTCCTTCTATGTCGAATTTACGGTCTCCTACCATTACCGTCGATGGTAAATCCGTAATTCCATTTTTTAAAAGTGCATAACGGATGACCTCTTCTTTTGTGGTTCGCGACCGATCCATCGTTGCTCCGCAGATGTCATCAAAGTAACCATCGATAAGAAAATGCTCCAAAATCTGTCTTGCAAATACTTCCGGCTTTGAAGTTGCAACAATAACTACAATCCCTGCCTGCTTTAAATTATCCAGCAGATCTTCCATTCCCGGATACACTTCATTTTCAAAAATACCTTTATCTGTATAGTACTCTCTGTATTTCTCTACCGCTTCATCTGCTTCTTGTTCCGTAAAACCGTAAAACTCCATAAAGGAATCGACTAATGGCGGTCCAATAAATTTACACAGAGAATCCAAATCTTCCACTTCAATATTCTTTGCCCTTAATGCATATTGCACTGACTTTGTGATACCTAACTTTGGGTTTGTAATTGTTCCGTCTAAATCCATAAGTACATATTTCATATGATAGATATTCCTCTCTATTTCACCACCGGGGGTGCAGATCCGGACAGTTTTTGATCTTCATGGCAGCTCTGTATTCTACAAAACAGCCGCAGATTTTACAGATGCCTTCGGTCAAATTACTGCACTGCGCACAGCAATCAAGTCTCCTTTGATAAATCGAATCTTCTGTCTTTATCTCTGTACTAAGTCCCTGCAAATAGATTCGCATATTTTCTAGGTATTCCTCCGGTGCGAAATCCGTCAGGAAACACTTTTTGCATATTCTTTTATTATTTGTTTCCATCACTTGGATCCATCGGCTTTCTAACCTGCTTAATATTTTTTTCAACTTGTTTTCTTGGTATCATGACCTGATGTCCACAACCCAAGCATTTTAGTCTGAAATCCATGCCTACTCTTAAAATTTCCCACTCGTAACTGCCACAGGGATGCTGTTTTTTTAGTTTGACAATTTCTCCTATATTCAAATCCATTTCTTCATCCTCCTGCTACTTTCGTGGTAATCGATACCTTCTGACGCAATTCTATGTTCAACTTCTATCTGTCCCTATGCTATAAGCTTAAAAACTTGTTTCACACAGTATAACATATTTTAAGTATTTAGAAAATCAATTTTTGTATTGCATTTCTGTAGTCAATTTTTGCGTTGCCTTTCTGTAGTAATTTTGTATTGCATTTCTGTTGCGGTTGTAGTACTATGTAAATGTGTTAAACATAGTATTAATAACTAGATGATGCAATATCAATATATCGAGACGTGTGTATCTAGTATAGATGAAAATGGAGGTTCTCATGACAATAAAAAATGTAAAAGTAAAAGATCCCGGAAGTGCACTTACTCATTTCATCGGAATCCTGATGGCACTCTTTGCCGCTATTCCTCTCCTGCTGAAAGCAGCACAGAGCCCGGATCTGATTCATATCTTTTCCTTAAGTATCTTTATCGTAAGTTTAGTATTATTATATCTTGCCAGCACACTATATCACACCTTCAACCTTTCAGAAAGCGTCAATCGCAGACTTCGTAAATTCGATCATATGATGATTTACGTTCTGATTGCAGGAACTTATACACCCGTCTGTTTAGTTGCCCTAAAAGGTAAAACAGGTTATACCTTGCTCGCTTTAATCTGGAGTCTTGCCCTTATTGGAATTATTCTGAATGGATTTTGGATTAACTGTCCGAAAATATTTTCTTCCATTGTATATATTGCGATGGGTTGGAGTTGTGTCCTGGCTTTCACACAGCTACTTAATGAACTACCTCGTGGAGGTTTTTCCTGGCTGCTTGCTGGAGGTATTATCTATACGGTCGGCGGTGTAATTTATGCACTAAAGCTGCCCATCTTCAATAATAAGCACAAATATTTCGGGTCCCACGAAATATTCCATCTGTTTGTAATGGGTGGCAGTATCTGCCATTTTATACTGATGTACCAATATATTGCGATCATGCCTTAAGCAGCAAAAAGCCCCCGGATTCAATTGATATACTTCTTTTACAAGGCAGTTTAGGTAATAAACTGTATCCTAAAAGCAGAATATATCAATATAAATCCGGGGGCTTTTATGTCCTCCGCGTTGGGGACCAAATATCATCCTGTCAGCAGATAATAGCATCTCCAAAGGATTCTGGAACATGGAAATTAGGAAATTCACTTTGGACGGGCATATAGCTTACATAGTGTTCGATGCTTGGATCTTCACTTATCTTAAAGAAATTACAGGTAAAGGTGTCTCCTGTTTTAAGTGGTTCTCTCTGATATACCTCACAGATGAGTTCCATCGGAACATGGAGCAGTACGCTCCATGAGTGTTCCTCAATTTCCGCCTTGCAGACGGCAGGCCAGGCGGATACCTGACTTACTGTCTTCCGGCTTCGGTTTTCACCATAACCGCTTAGAAGGGCTCCATTTGCGTTCATCTCAAAATTGAAATATGCTTTTGACATGGATGGGTTGAAGTTAAAAAAAGCTTCTAGTCCACTGTCCTTATAGACGGGATCTTCGTTTTCAGTATATCTTCTCAGCGGATTTGCCTCCACTGCCGTCATCGAGACAACAATTTCGCTATTTCCAAGCAGTGCCATCTTCCCATATGCCAGCGGCATAGAATCTTTAATCCATTGGTGGTGATCAATCCGAAAGACCGGACAGTCTTTCAATTGCTCAATTGTTTGAATGTTCTTTACACAGTATATATTAATTCCTCCTATCAAGTGAACACGATCACTATTCTATTGTTTCATTTTCACCCGATCAATTTGCTTGCATCTGTCACTATTTCTAAGTTGTCTTCTGTATCTCTACTTCTCTATCTGTTTCTGTTTCTTTTTCTATATCTATATCTATTTCTATTTCTATTTCTATTTCTGTTTTAGTTTTAGTTTTTGTTTTTGTTTTTGTTTTAGTTTTTGTTTCTATTTCTGCTTCTACTTCTGTTTATTTCTGTGCTGCTTTAAATTCATCAAGCTGACGTTGAACTTCTGCAACATATTCATCAAGACCGGCATCTTTCATCTTTTCCATTGCCTTCGGATAATTCGTATCAAAATCAACAAATCCACATTGAATTGCTGCCATCTCCTTGCCTGCAATCTCAGTCAGCGCTGTCTCGATTTCTTTTACGTTCTCGTTGTTAAAGCGGAATCCTAAGGATGCAGAAGTGATTGCATTATCGTCCCAGCTCTTATACTGATCAATATAAGCCTGTTCAATTTCCGGAGCAAATAATTGATAATTACTGTTACGGAACATCCATTCATAGAAGAAATCTCCGCTTTCAATTTTATTTATTCTGCCATCTACGATTTCATAATCCGTTCCTTCTACCCCGTATAACGTGAACAGATAATTTTCCTGGGAAGAATATAGCCAGTTCATGAATTTAACTGCGCCTTCCGGATTCGGTGCGGTAACCGGAACACAAAGCACTTCACCGCCGGCAGCGGTAATGTAGCATGGCTTTTCATCAGCTAAGAGATAGGTTTTTAACGTAGCATCCGGAGCATTCGCTTTAACTGTACTGATAATTTCAGTATCTTTTCCAAGGGATCCTTCTACCCACAGATATAAACCTGTCTGCATACGTGAATCTCTCTCATTATATTTTGTCGTTAAATCTTCCGAATAAAGTCCATCTGCATACATACTCTGATTGAATTTAGCTACTTCCTGGAAGGCTTCTGTTTCATAGAAACAATAAGCTTTCTGGCTTTCCTCGCCAAACACTACCAGGTCCTGTGATGCAATAAAATTATATTGTTCCTCTGCGAAATATCTGGTTAAAGGTTTTATGATAACATCTGCCGGACCTTTCAGCTCTGGGAACATGGCAATTGCTTTGGTAGCATATGTTTTTAAATCTTCCGCGGTATTGATATCTGTCATTCCAACTGCGTCCAGGATATCCTGTCTTACGCAGACCAGCTGATACATTGCAGAAGAGGGTGCATAGGCGGATGCGATACCATAGATCTTCCCATCAATCGTTGCTCCGTCTAGTTGTGTCTGTGGAACAACTTTCAGCATATCCTGCCCATATTCCGCAATCAGGTCATTTAATTCTAAACATTGCTGTTTGTTTACCATCGTAGCAAGATCAGGTAACCCATCCCAGTATAAATCAATTGGTTCCTGTGCTGCTAACATGATATCTTTCTGCTCCCAGTATTGTTCCCAGGGAACATACACCATCTCAACCTTTAGCCCAAGTTCATCCTTCATTTTCTGTGCGAATTCATTGTCTAAAAACTCTGTCATTCGTTCACTTTCTTCTCCAGGATAAAGAATCGTTAACGTTTCTAAATCATCTTTCTTGTTACCACACCCTACTAGCATCAGTGTAATTGCTAAAACTGCTGCCATTGCCATAATCAACTTGCTTTTTTTCATCAAACTTCCTCCTTGTTGTGTATGAATATTTATCTACCACCGCGAATACGGCTGTTTCCCCATAAATTATTCTTTTACTGCTCCTGTCATAATACCTTGAACAAAGTATTTTTGGATAAATGGATATAGAAATATAATTGGTCCAATTGTAATACAAGTGACTGCCATCTTCACCGTCTCCGCCGGTAAGGTCATATTTGCGGCTGCTCCGGAAGGAACTCGACCCGAACTGATTGCATTTACATTGGATAATATATTATATAAATAATACTGCAACGGGAATAAATCTTTGTCGTTTATAAAAATCAAGGCATTCCACCAGTCGTTCCAGTAGGTGAGTGCATACATAAGTCCTACGGTCAAAACTGCAGTTTTACTAAGTGGGATTGCTATCTTGTAGAATATCTTGAAATAATTTGCTCCATCAATCTCCGCTGCTTCATAAAGGGAGGGTGATATGCCACTGAAATAGGTACGCATCAGGAACATATTCCATACACTGAACATCGACGGCAGGATTAATGCCATAATATTATTCCTGAGTCCGTAAAGATTCACGCAAACCACATACCAAGGAATCAGTCCTGCCGAGAAAATAATCGTAAAATTGCAGATAAAGGCAATGATATTACGGTATTTCAACTTCCGTATCGAGATGGCAAAGGCAATCATGCTGGTAATCATCATCGATGCCAACGTACCGACAATTGTGATGAATATGGTGATTCCATAGGATTTCATTATCTTGTTTCCACTATTTACAAAAATATATCGATAGGTATCTAAGCTGAAGTTCTTCGGCCAGATGGCGTATCCAAACTGAGTGATGTCCTTTTCTGATGAAAACGAAACACTTACCGTCAGCAGCAGAGGGTATAGGCAAACGATTGCAAAACAGCCGATAAAGCAATAGGCAAAAATAGTAACCCAGTTATCTCTAGAATTTTTCCTCTTTTTCATAGTTAGAACAACCCCTCTCCTTCATTTACTCTCTTCGCCATCCGATTCGATATCGTCACTAAGATAAGTCCCATAACGGACTGGAATAGTCCAATCGCAGTCGCATAGGAAAACCCAAGTGACCGCATGGTTTGATATACATAGGTATCGATGACGGACGTTTCCTCCAGAAGAATCGGATTGTTTCCGACAATACCGTAAATCATGCCGAAGTCGCCATAGAAGATACGTCCAATGCTCATTAGGATAAGGACTATTGCGGTTGGCTTCAGCATCGGCAATGTCAGCGAAATAATTCGTTGGAATTTATTTGCCCCATCTACTTTTGCAGCCTCATATAAACTTCCGTCAAAGTTTGCCATCGCCGCCATATAGATAATGGAATTATATCCACTCCATTTCCATACATCAAAGGTGACAATAATAGGCTTCCAGTATTTCGGCTGAGAGTACCAGCTGATTTCTTCAAGTCCCAGCTTAGAAAGCAGGCTGTTCGCAACACCTACATCAGCAGAAAACAGTCCATAGATAATGGCTCCGACCACTACCCAGGATAAGAAATAGGGAAAGAACATCATACTCTGCGTTAACTTTTTATAGCGCTTATTTCGTATTTCATTGAGCAAAATAGCAATCGTAATCGGTATGATGGTTCCAAGAACAAGTCCGAAGAAGTTGATATACAGGGTATTAAACATTGCCTTCATTCCCATGCTGTTCTTTGAGAAGAAATATTTAAAGTTATCAAGTCCCACAAACTTGCTTCCAAAAATACCGTCCATAATCTTGTATTCCGTAAATGCCATCCACGTTCCAGCAAACGGAATATAGCAAAACATAATCAGCAGTATCAAAGCAGGTAAACACATCAAATACAATACTTTGTTCTTTTGTAGTTCCCGAAAGACTCTGTTTTTATCTTTCCTGTGTTTCTTTTGTTTCACCGTTATTTCAGCATTCATATTTTCACTATCCTTTACCTATAAGTTTTAGTTAATGCCGGTTTGATGGATTATGCCAGGGTATTCTTTAATTCATCAATCGAGATGACCCGTCCTGTTATTCTAGCCTCTTCTGCTGCATAAGCCATGATATGACTCTCTACTGACTTATTAACAGAGGATCTGCTCTTGCCATTTCTTGTTTCCATCATTGTAAGGAAATCCTCCATAAGTCTATAATCACCACCGCCATGTCCACCGGCTGATTCTTCCGTATGTATTACTTTTGTCTCATAGGCATCGATTGCATTTGCGGAGAAATGGGTTACTTCAATTACATTTTTATCTGTATCCCCACGAATTTCTCCATTTTCACACATCACTTTAAGGGTACGGCTTATCTTATTTGTAAATCCGCTCAGATTAAAGCTTACTGTTACCTCATTATCAAACTCAATCAATACAACTTGATTGTCGCAGACCGTGTTATCACATCGATACACGCATTTACCATACGGTCCTGCCTCAATTGCCTTTAGGACCCCTTCCTCACTTTGATCCTGCGATAATACAGTCGCTGGCCAGGTTCCAAGAATCGGCAGATAAGCTTTTCTTGCATCAAAACGGCAGCCGTCTGCCACTTTGCAGCTCAGGCACCTGTCCGAACTATTTTCCGGTGCATTCTCCTCTTTAAAATACTTTAAGCTTCCAAAGGAAGAAATTCGTTTGGCCTCAGCTCCTACTAACCAGGCAAGAATATCCATATCATGGCAGGATTTCTGCATGATCAGCGAGCTGGATAAATCACTCCTTCTCCAGTTACCTCTCACAAAAGAATGTGCCATGTGGAAATTACCGATATTCTCATTATGCTGGATGCTGATTACTTTACCAAGTTCCTTGCTGTCGATAATTTCTTTGATTGCTGCAAAAAATGCAGTATAGCGGAGCACATGACATACGATTACCTTACATTCTTTTTCATTTGCCTTTTTCTGAATGTCCATGCATTCCTTGGGACTTGGTGAGATTGGCTTCTCTAGTAGAATATCATACTCTAGCTCAAGCGCTCCCATGGTATCAGCATAGTGATTCCGGTCCATCGAAGCGATGATGATTGCATCTGCTATTTTCCCTTGCTCATACAATTCCTTTGCTGAGACAAACTGCTTGTCTGCAGGTATTTGAAATTTATCTGCTGCCGCTTTCCTTCTTGCTTCGTCCGGTTCTACTACCGCAACAATTTCTGCTCTTTTTGATTGAAAGGCATATTCTGCATAAATCATACCCCTTTGTCCTGCGCCTATTAATGCTAATTTCATTTTCTTACCTCCCTATATTACTGTTCTTCCAGTGTATATTTTATATGACAACTTCTTCCGGAGCCTTTGGATCCTCAAGCGGATAGTATCCTTCTGGATAATAATCCTCCCATATATGGAACAATTCCTCGCGTTCCACCATATCAACTGCAATAGTTCCCATAGAATAGAATCCATTTATCTCAGGTGTTTCAATTCCAAGATACATCGGGTTATTCTCTTCAAAAAATGCTCCTACTGATATGGTATAGGTTCCCTGCTTCATTGCCGGCAAAGAAACAATCTCATTATACGTAATATCTCCAAGCTTCCAGGCTTTCGTATCTGCCATCAGCGGGATATCATAGCTCAGGTTGCCTTGCTGCAGGCGAATCATTATCGTAAACTCGCGGTAGCAGGGTGCATTCCCGGTATTCTCAAACCAGAACCTTAATGGTAGAGCTCCGTTACTAGACACTTCCTGTGGATAAGTTAATCTTCTTATAATGAAATTATATCCAATCTCAAGTTGTTTATCAGCTGCAACTGCATGCCACCGCATTGCCTGACTCACAATATGCGGACCACAGACATCCCCCGTAACCTGTAACAACACAGGATAACGTTCCCAGGTATATTGCAGATTCTGTCTTGCAAAGGCTTCTGCGCTCTCCAGCCAGGTTTCTTCACTGCATTTAACGATTAGTCCGAAGCCAGTCTGGCTAACCGATAGGTAATGGATTAACATATTGTTATGGATATCCGCCAGTATCGGTATATCGTCAAAAGCCTGTATATAAGCCTCCCATTCCCTGCTGCTGTCCTCTGCAGTAGATATTACCACTCCGACCAGCTGCCGATTGCCTGACAGAAAGCTGCCGACCTTACGTATTAATTTGCTGAAATATTCACTTCCATGATCATTGACCCAAGTAGGTATCCTTGGATTTAAGATCAAAACAGGGTTTCTCGTCTTCCTGAGTGCTTCCTGCAAAGGGTTCATATCATAACGGCCTCGTTCTGTCTCTAACTCTTCCCATAATAAAGTAATGTAATTGATTGTTTTGCACCCAATATTTTCAGGGGAGGTCTGCCTAATCTGAGGACGTATCTTATAGGTTTTATATTTTTCATAATTCTCGAGCGA
>JBASOB010000574.1:0-3353 GCA_049657865.1 Mobilitalea sp. | reverse complement strand
ATGCTGTTCCACATGCACTTGGTTTCTCTTCTACTTCTTTGTCTCCAGCTCCACATGCGGTTCCACATGCGCTTGGTTTTTCTTCTGTTTCTTTGTCACCAGCTCCACATGCTGTTCCACATGCGCTTGGTTTTTCTTCTGTTTCTTTGTCTCCAGCTCCACATGATGATCCACATGCGCTTGGTTTCTCTTCAGCCTTTTTACCTCCAGCTCCACATGCTGTTCCGCATGCTGAAGATATTTCGTTCATTTCTGGTGCTTTAAAGTAAGCCTGTGCACTTAACTTCTTTTTAAATAATGACATTTTGCTACCTCCTAAATTATTTGATGAAAGATTATCTTTACATTTTTAATATACATCGTTTATCTTCAACGATAAAGTAGGCACTTTTTTATAACTATTGAATCTGGCTATTTATTTTCTACCTCGTATGCCATATCACATACACTTGGTTTTGTTCTGACCCGTTTATTATTTCAGCAATTATGAATTCCTACTAATATACAAACAGAATTTCTATTATTAAACAAACACTTCATGAATTTCTACTAATAAACAAACACTTTATTGACTATACATAAATATTACATTATAATTTGTATGTAACACTCATTTTAATACTATTATCATTATATGGAGGTAATATATGTTAACAAAAGACGAATTACCAGCTTGTCCCGTTGCTACTATGGTCGTACTGGTCGGGAACAAATGGAAGCTCTTAATCATAAGAAATTTATTAGCAAACCGTTCTCGTTTTGGAGAACTAAGAAACGGCATACCCGGAATAAGTCAGAAAGTATTAACTGATAATCTACGTTCCTTAGAATCAGATGGATTAATTGTTAGAACTGCTTATCCTGAAGTACCTCCTCGTGTAGAATATTCATTAAGTGAACTTGGAAATACTTTGCGACCATTATTCAAATCAATGGAAGAATGGGGTGATACTTATAAATCCTATATAGCCTCCTCTGTTTCCAGTTCAATATAAGAATTTAAGTCAACCTTTACACGGATTAATAATAAGCAAGTCTTCATTTTCTTTAAAATCAATCATTATATTTTCGCTAATCAGATTACGCCCATGCTGGGCGCACCAAAAAACCAACTGACTTTCCTAAATTGTCAGTTGGTTTTTTACTATTTTCATTTTCCTGCTTCTAGAAAATCTTATTTTACGACATCAATTACAACAACCCCATGCGCCGGAATTGTAAACTTTATGGATCCGTCACATTCCATTACTTCCTTATTTAAGGAAGATGCCTCGTGTAATTTATCCACATCAGCAGGTTTTAAGTATTCCGGGGAACCCATGGTCATCCACAGGGCTTTTGCATTCGCATGTTCTTCGTCAATTCGGTAAGCAGTTACTTCTTTCGATGAAGTCAACTCTGATAAATTTATAATCACTACTTCTTCTGAAATCGGTTCTTCCGGAATATTATGATTATATACCGCACGCCGATAGCAATTCTTCGTTTCCGTAGCGAGCATCTCAACCGTGCTGTCTTCTTTATCGCTCGTTACTCCAATACGTTTTTCACCAAGTCCATGAAATAATTCGAATAAGCGATAGGCTGGTTTTGCAATTCCTGCATAGGTCTGAAGTCCGAATCCCCCATGGAAGGCTCCCGGTATCTGAGAACCCTCTTCAAAGATATCCGTAAAAGTCCAATAGGAATATCCTTCCGTTAAGCCATCGTTATCCACTAGAATTTTAGCTATCATAGCAGAAGCAAAACATTCATCATGCTTATTATCACCGGTCATGGCAGAAGTATTCCACTCGGTATAATAAAGGGGATAGTTCCCTGCTTCTTCTCTTGCTCTTGCTGTCATTTTCTTTAATATGCCGCGCTCATAAGAACCCTTTGCTCCTGCAAGTCCTGATTTAAAGAAATCCATAATATCCATTCCTGATTTCCAAAGAGGATCATCCGTTGGATAATGATGGGTAGAAATGAAATCCAAGGGAACCTCGTTCTTTTCACAGAACTCTATGGTATCAGTAATCCAGGAATTACAGGAAGTCGCAGGTCCACCGACTTTCAAATCGTTATTTATACTTTTAATCGTTCTTGCAGTTACTTCATATAATTTGAAATACTCTTCTTTGGTTCCAGCGAAGAATATGGTTAGATTTGGCTCATTCCATACTTCAAAGAACCATTGCTTTACTTCTTTCAGGCTATATCGTTCGATCAAATGTTCCACTAATCGGCTAATCAGCTCTGCCCATGCATCATAATCTTCTGGTGGAGTGATATTTCCCTTATAATGGAAGACTGTCTTATCGCCACTTGCCAGTGCAGTAGGCATAAATCCCAGTTCAAGGAAAGGTTTCATTCCTATCTCAAGAAGGTAATCACAGATATTATCAATGTTAATGAAATTATAAACTAATCCAAGATCATTCCCCATAAAGTCCGTTTTCTTGATAAGTACACACATATCATCATCCAAAAGGCCATGAAATCTTACATATTTAAATCCTAACTCGTCATGCGCTCTTTTCAATTGCTTTCTGTAGTCAGCCCTTAATGCGGTATAAGCATGACAACTTCCCACGCACATTTCCCAGTAGTGAGGAAATTCTGTTTTTATATTCTGATCAATCTTAAATTCTACCACGATACACTCCTCCGCTTCTTTTATTTCTATCTTGCAATTCTGACTCATAATTTTTCTTCTAGATACAACCTGTCCTTTGCTCTCAAAAATATAACGATTTAAATCAACCTTTCACTCCGCCCAGCGTAATTCCCTTAACAAAGTTATTCTGAACAAAAGGATAGACCATAATAATTGGTAATATTCCCACTACTGCCATGGCCATTCGAACCGATACCGAGGGGATGGAAGCAAGTCCTACATTTGCGTTACTTATATTGGAGGAATTCTGCGACAAAAACTGAATATTTTGTATCATTCGGTTAAGAAGGTTCTGAATGGAATACAGATCCGTTCTCTTTGTAAGATACACATAACCGTTCTGCCAGTCATTCCAATAGGCAATTCCTACGAAAAGTCCAATGGTAGCAACTACCGGTTTCGCTAAAGGAAGCGCTATCTTAATGAAGGTTTTGAATTCACCGGCACCATCAATCTGTGCCGCCTCAAGAACTTCATCCGGTACTCCGGTAACAAAATAAGACTTCATCAAAAGTACATTAAATCCGTTCATCAGAAGGTTCGGTACTAGGAGTGCCCAGAAGGTATTCTTTATTCCAAAGGTATTGGTATAATTCATATAAGTTGGAACAAGTCCTCCATTAAACAACATAGTAAAGAAGACAAGAAAGGTAAGAATTCCTCTTCCAGGTACATATTTTTTAGAAAGCGTATA
>JBASOB010000573.1:0-3544 GCA_049657865.1 Mobilitalea sp. | reverse complement strand
GGATATGGAGCTGAAGAGCATCCGTCTCCAGCTGAAGCCGCACTTTTTCCTCAATGCCTTAACTACCATTGCGAGCCTGAGTGTGCAAAATAAAACAGAACAAATTAAAATATATATTGACGCATTGTCAAAAAATGTGAGATATATGTTTCAAGCTGGATTTCATACAGTCTCAGTGAAAGAAGAAATAAAGCATGTAGAAAATTATTTTGAGATGCAGGAACTGAAATATCCGGGATGTATTTTTTATTTGATTGATCTCCCGAAGGATCTGGAGGAGTGGAAAATACCTCAGATGCTGATTCATACTTTCATTGAAAATGAGTATAAATATGCAATTTCTATGGATGAAACTTTGACTATTTTAATAAAAATCAGCAGGTCTAGTCACCAAGGTGAAGAAATGCTTCTGCTTGAGATTGAAGATGATGGAAAAGGGTATCCAGAGGACGTATTAGATTATATGGCGGGAAATGATAAGAAACCTAGTGAAAAAGGAACGCGCATTGGATTGTGGAGTATTAAGCGTATGATGGAATTGATGTATGAAAAACAAGGTTTGGTTGTGATTGAGAATATTAATCCACATGGTTGTCTGAATCGAATTTTTGTACCGGAAAAAGCAGTGCATGAATTGACCAAAAATTCAATTCAAACAATAATATAGAAGGAAAGTGAAACGATGATTAAGTTATTGATTGTAGATGATGATATTGCGACAGTGGAGGTTATAAAATCTTCTGTTGATTGGGATAAACTAGACATTGGCGAAGTGCAGCAGGCGTATAATGTATCCGGAGCCAGAAAGATACTGAAAGAACATGAGATAGATATCATTATCAGTGATATTGAAATGCCGCAAGAGTCTGGGCTGGATTTACTCAAATGGGTGAGAGAAGAAAAAATAGATTGTGAATTTTTACTGTTAACCTGTCATGAAAGCTTTACTTATGCAACAAATGCAATCAGTTATGATGCTGCAGCTTATTTATCAAAGCCTTTTGATATTAAAATAATGGAGCTGAATCTGCAAAAGATTATTATGAAACTGAAGCAGAAACGCAGCCTGAAGAAAACAAGTGATTATGGTGTCTGGATGGAGAAAAACCACAGACTAATGAAGCTGGATTTCTGGAAAGTAATATTAGAAGGCGAGATTTTTGATAATGACAGAATTAAGGAAGAAATCGACAGCAGACATCTGGATATTAGGTTTGATAAAAAGTACTGCCTCGTATATTCAAAATTAAATAACAACGATGCAGATAATGAGCGATATGGAAAAAGTGTGCTTGAATTTGTCGTCGAAGGTTTCCATTCAGAGATTCTGACGGATAAGGTGGAAAATGAAAGTGTAGTTAAATATCACACAGAAGATGCCTTAAGTTTTGTTACCATTTGTGATGTAGAGCAGAGGGAAGAGTTAAAAGAGCGATGTGAACGGCTGATTGAAACCTGTAAGAAGTATTTCAAAACAACTGTGACTTGCTGCATTGGAAATCAAAATGACGTTACCGAACTTGCCAATGAAAAACAGAAATTAAAAAAAATATTTCAATACAATGTTAATTTCTATGGGAAGGTATTCTATGAGAATGATGTAGAATCGCCACTAATTAATGAAATTCAAATTCTTGATTTGGATAAAATTATAACCTTTGTAGAAAATAAAGACAAGGCAAGGATTCTGCATTATTTGAAGCAGGTATTTGATGAACTGTCTTTCTATAAAAAAATGAATCTGCATTCGCTATATCTTATGAAACAGGAAATGGTTCAGGTAGTCTATGCGGACTTAATGAAGCATGGAATCCAGTCAACCAAGTTATTTTATGATGAGCTTTCTATTCGAATGGCTGACCATGCGATGGATTCCACCGTTGATATGGTGAGATGGGTAAATTATCTGTTGGAGAAGACCTTTGAATATGAGGAAGAGATAGCAAAATCTGCAACAATTATTGAGAAAATTAACCACTATATTCAGGAACATTATGCAGAAGATATCGGCAGAAATGAAATTGCCAGCATATTTTTCCTGACACCGGAATATCTGGCAAAACTGTATAAGAAAAAGACAGGCAAGAATTTGAAAGATTATATTAATGAATATCGTATTGAGAAAGCAAAAGAACTCTTAAAAGCAGGCGAAAAGAACGTAAGTGATATAGCAGAAAGTGTTGGATTTGATAACTTTTCCTATTTTTCTACCTTGTTTAAGAAATTAACAGGAGTCTCGCCCAAGGAGTATAAGAATTCATAAAAAAGGTAGTTGTATTTATTGGTTTTCCAAGAAAAAGTAAATACAGCTACCTTTTTACAACCTGATACTCATAAAAATAGTGATATTGATTGAATTTAAAAGAAGCAGTAATACAGCTGCATTACGATCAGCTTCTTATAACATGTAGTTAGATAGATTGATTTTAAAAGAAGCAGTAATACAGCTGCATTACGATCAGCTTCTTATAATATGTAGTTAAATAGATTGATTTTAGAAGAAACAGTGAATACAGCTAACTTATTATCATCAATAATTTATCAAGATATATCTTAAAATCAAAAATACAAGCCTTATTTTTGAAAGAGAGGACTCATAAAACTTGATATACTTGTATTATCAAGAAAGGGAGGTATTTTAAATGATGAAAATGAAACGAGTACTAGCAGCAGTCTTAGTTGTGACTATGGCAGTCGGACTCAGTGCCTGCAGTAAAACAAGTGATAATCAAGGAGATACAACAAGTAATACGGAGACTTCAACTACCGAGGAAACAAAAACCTATGACAAAATTGTATATGCCTATGCAACCTTTAATAATATTCCAAGTTCAGAAACCTTGGATACCGTAGAGGAGGCGATCAACCAAATTACACGCGAGAAAATCGGCGTGGAAGTTGAGCTGATGCCGCTTGGAATCGCTGATTATTCCTCTACGATCAGTCTTTCGTTACAAGGCGGGGATCAGATTGATGTATTCGAATCCCTTGGTGATTTCAATACAAGTGTATCGAGTAGCATGGCTTATGACATCACAAGTATGATGGATGCCGATGCACCAGAGACAAAAGCACTTTTAGGTGAGGAGCTGCTTGCTGCTTGTATCAAAGATGGCAAACTTTATGGTATTCCTACTTATAAACCATATGCTTTAACACCGATGGTTATTTACAAACAAGCAATCGCAGATGAACTAGGAATTGATATGACTCAGGTTAAGAGCCTTGAAGATCTTACTGACGTTTTAAGAAAAGTAAAGGCTGCATATCCAGATATGACACCTCTAGTTCCAACTACGCAAGGCAACAGCAATATGAATTTACTTGCTGCACCTAATGTGGATTATCTGACAGATGATTATTATAGCCCAAAGGGAATATTACTTGGTGATAATATGTCTGTTATCGATTTTTATAGTACGGAAGAATTTGCAAATATTTGTAACCTTCAAAGATCCTGGTATAACGAAGGATTGATTTTACAGGACGCAGCAACAACCACAAGCAGCGCAGCAGAACTTATGACCGCAGATAATTCTTTCTG
>JBASOB010000572.1:0-4251 GCA_049657865.1 Mobilitalea sp. | reverse complement strand
ATCGCCTGTTTTACGCAAGTCACAGCAGGATGCGGCTAAAAGTCGGTGCAGGCATCGTGGTCTGCAGACGTTCTGGCGGGGTAGAAACCTTTGACCAGCTTACTCATTATTTTCTAATCTCAGAGATGATGATGGCTCCTTCATATTACTGGAATGTCATTCATGGCGGTGCACCTGGTGAGATTGAACAGGACGAAGAAGGAATGAGTGTACTGAAAAACCTTGGTAATAATATGGGGTGGATGTTGAAGATGCGTGAGTTTAGCAATTCTGCTCTGCCAGCTCCGGAGGCAGTACAACGGTCCTGGACTAATTTTGTACGATAAATATTGATTCATAAGAATACTGCCTCAAATCATTAAGGCCCTTGATACTACTTTTCTGCATCATAACCAATACCTAGAAGAAGTTTGGCGTGAATTTCCAATCGAATTCATGTTGAATTTCTTTTGTATGAGGATGCTTCTTCTTCACATTCTCTCCTCTATTAATATATGGATAGAAAACCATAATAATTTGTCTTACCCAGGCGTTTAAAAACATTGTTGTTTCTAGTTTTATTGTTTACAATCCGGCCTTTGGTATAGTACAATGATATGGACTATAATGACTTATAGTTTATGAATTTAAAATGTTATATCTTGGGGAAGAATAACTTAATTCATGAAGATCAGGACCCTCTTATTTTCATGAACGATTACAAATCAATTCATTTTAGGAGGTTTAATTATGTCAAAGTACTCAATAGGTGTTGACTTCGGTACCTTATCTGGTCGTGCCCTTCTCGTCAATGTAGAAAGCGGCGAAGAACTTGCTTCCGCCGTTTATGAATATCCACATGCAGTTATGGATACCACTCTTCCGGGTGGAAAAGTATTAGCTCCGGACTGGGCTTTGGAACATCCTCAGGATTATCTGAATGTGTTCTCAACCACGATACCTGCCGTATTAAAAGAAACTGGCGTATCCGCGGAGGATGTAATCGGTGTAGGTATTGACTTTACAGCATGTACTCTGCTTCCTGTTAAAGCAGACGGTACTCCACTCTGTTTCCTCGATAAATATAAGGACGAACCTCATGCTTATATCAAGCTTTGGAAACACCATGCTGCTCAGGATAAAGCGAATAAGATTAATGAACTCGCTGCTAAAACAAATCAGAAGTGGCTTGCACGTTATGGCGGCAAGATTTCTTCCGAATGGGCTTTCCCGAAAATATGGCAAGTCTTAGAAGAAGCTCCAGAAGTTTATGCAGATACCGATTATTTTATCGAAGCTGCTGACTGGGTAATCTGGCAGTTGACCGGTGTTCAGACCAGGAATTCCTGTACGGCAGGTTATAAAGCTATCTGGCACAAACAAGACGGCTATCCTGACAAGGAGTTTTTCAAAGCCTTAGATCCTCGTTTAGAAAATGTAGTTGAAGATAAATTAAACTGTCCTATTTCACCTCTTGGTGAAAAGGCTGGCGAGATAAATGAAGCAGCAGCAAAGCTTACTGGCTTAAAAGTTGGTACCGCAGTTGCAGTTGCCAATGTAGATGCCCATGTCACCGTTCCGGCTGTTAAGATTGACGGACCTGGCAAGATGCTTGCCATTATGGGTACTTCCACTTGTCATATTTTACTTGGCACCGAAGAGCATACCGTTCCTGGCATGTGCGGCGTGGTAGAAGACGGCGTATATCCTGGTTACTTTGGTTATGAAGCAGGCCAGTCCTGTGTCGGTGACCATTTTGCATGGTTTGTGGACAACTGCGTCTGCCCAGAATATTATGCTGCAGCAAGTGCAGAAGGCCTAAGCATCCATCAGTATCTGACCAAGAAAGCGGAACAGCAGAAAGTAGGCCAAAGCGGTCTCATCGCTCTGGACTGGTGGAATGGTAACCGTTCTGTATTGGTAGACGTAGATTTAACCGGTATGATGCTCGG
Source organism: Mobilitalea sp. (assembly GCA_049657865.1). Classification (GTDB taxonomy): domain Bacteria; phylum Bacillota; class Clostridia; order Lachnospirales; family Lachnospiraceae; genus Mobilitalea. The sequence continues at coordinate 2,320 of JBASOB010000572.1, read as the reverse complement.
TATGACTCTTCAGACAAAACCGGAAGAAATGTACCGGGCCCTGATTGAAGCTACCGCTTATGGTACACGTAAGATCATTGAAACTTTCCGTGCAAGCGGTGTTCCAGTAGATGAGTTCTATGCTTCCGGCGGTATTTCACAGAAGAATCCGATGGCAATGCAGATTTATGCAGATATCATCAATGTTCCGATCCGTATCGGCGGAACCTCTCAGGGTCCTGCCCTCGGCAGTGCTATCTTCGGTGCAGTTGCTGCAGGTGCTAAGAACGGTGGATATGATGATGTCTTTAAAGCAGCTGGAATCATGGGTAAATTACGTGATACCGTATATTATCCTATCCCTGAAAATTCAAAAGTGTATGATCTGCTTTATGCAGAGTACTCAACACTTCATGACTACTTTGGCCGTGGTGCTAACGACGTTATGAAACGTTTGAAGGAAATCAAGAAAGAACAGAGCAAATAACCTTTCGTTACAATATCTCTTTCCGTTAATACAACCAATTATGGAGGTAATCATATGTCTACATTAAAGCGTTATGAATTTTGGTTTATTACAGGTTCCCAGCATTTATACGGTCCTGAGACATTAAAAACAGTTGCTGTGCACTCACAGATTATGGTGAACGGATTAAACAGCTCTAGCGTTGTTCCTTGTTCCGTTGTCTATAAACCGGTTGTGACTACACCGGATCAAATCACTGCCATCATGAAGGAAGCAAATTACGATGAGAATTGTGCTGGTATCATTACCTGGATGCACACATTTTCACCTTCCAAGATGTGGATTAACGGCTTATCCCTCTTAGAAAAACCATACTGCCACCTTCATACCCAGTATAACCGTTCCATCCCCAATGAAGGCATCGACATGGATTTCATGAATTTAAATCAGGCTGCTCATGGTGACAGAGAGCATGGATTCATTGGAACCAGACTCAGAATGCCTCGCAAAGTGATTGCTGGTTACTGGGAAGATGAAGATATTCAACTTCGTCTCGGCAACTGGATGAGATCTGCAATTGGCGTTCAGGTTAGTAAGAACCTTAAGGTTATGCGTTTTGGCGATAATATGCGTCAGGTTGCGGTTACCGAGGGTGATAAAGTAGAAGCTCAGATCAAACTCGGCTGGCAGGTCAACACTACTGCTGTCGGTGATTTAGTAGCAGAAATTGACAACGTTACAGAGGCTCAGGTAGATGCCTTAGTCAAAGAGTATTTAGAGAAATACACGTTAGCTACCGATAATATGGAATCCATCCGTTATCAGGCAAAAGAAGAAATCGCAATGAAGAACATGCTTGTGGTGGCTGGCTGTGGAGCTTTTACCAATACGTTTGAAGATTTATATGGCATGAAACAGTTACCGGGACTTGCAAGCCAGAGACTGATGGAAGCAGGTTATGGTTACGGCGGTGAAGGCGACTGGAAAGTATCTGCTTTAACACATATCGTGAAGCAGATGTCTGAAGGACTTGTTGGCGGAACAGCTTTCATGGAAGATTATACCTATGATTTAACACAAGGCAATGAATTATCTCTGGGTGCACATATGCTTGAAGTTTGTCCAAGCGTTGCTGCCGAGAAGCCTAGACTTGAAGTTCATCCACTTGGAATCGGTGGCAAGGATGATCCAGCAAGACTTGTATTTGAAGGTCATCCAGGTAAAGCGATTGTTATTTCCTTAGTTGATATGGGTGGTCGTTTCCGTATGATTATCCAGGATGTAGAAGCAGTAAAACCAATTTATGAGATGCCGAATCTACCAGTAGCAAGAATTATGTGGAAAGCAATGCCAGATTTAAGAACAGGCGCGGAATGCTGGATATTATCCGGCGGCGCTCATCATACTGTATTTACCTATACTATTTCTGCAGAGCAGATGATTGACTGGGCAGAGATGATGGGTATCGAATATGTTCATATCACTGAAGAAACAACGATTCAAGGTTTGAAGCAGCAATTATTCCTTCAGGATATTGCTTGGAAGCTTAGATAAAGGATTCCGGTCCTATCACAATTCCCGTCTGGACAATCTTCTTTGCCCAGATGGGAATTAATATTGTTATGTAACAACCGTTCCTCTGCACATCGACCTGCAAGAATTAGCATCGGTGCCATCATAAGAACCTTATAGTAGGTTCTTATGATGGCACCGATGTATACTCAAAACAGGTTTCATAATAGAAAATTTTTTGCTAACATATCTCGTGTTAACATTATGTTTTACTTGTTTACTTTAGGAGGTTTTATGAAACAAAAGTTCTTTGCTATTTTCACTATATTACTCGTTACTTTTTCTGTACTCTCACCCGCAGTC
>JBASOB010000571.1:0-12319 GCA_049657865.1 Mobilitalea sp. | reverse complement strand
ACCAAATTGTTCCGTGTATTCTTCCGTAATCGGTATTCCTGAATAACCGTTCAGATTCATTCCGAGCGGACCGCCGTTTTTGCCCATCGTAGTATGAAGAGGATGATCCAGTGCCTGCATATCCATCGCTACGCATTTTGGCTGGTACTTTTCAAACCACTCGCCTGCTTCTCTTCCGCAGCCGCAGGAATAATGATAGTATTCCTTCGTATCATCAAATTTAAGGTGTATTCCGGTTCTAAGGCAGACAACCATGCCTTTCAGTTCCTCCGGTTTAATGTTGGCACGTTGACAGGCATCCTCTAGATGTGCTGCCTTGATAAGTCCCCAACGCTCCACCTGAATATCCAGGCAGACTGCATCGCCGTAATATGCGTCCACCGGCATCTCATGGGTATAACGTGCGCGCTTGCCGTCAAACTCATATTCCATGACATGACGCGGTGCATCTGCATGGGTTCCGCAGTGCATAACGACATCTATTTTTTGCGTAAGTACTCCGCTTTTTGCGAGACTGTGCATCGTATCAATTTTAGGTTTTGCGAAATATGGCCAAACCGGTATATCTGCGTGAAAGGGATGTGTTAAATCGATCATTATTTTGCTCATATATTCCTCCATTATGGCGTTATATGCCATTTTTTAAACACTCTTAACAATCATGATGCTGCAAAGCTGCATCACAAACAATACCTGGAAGAACAAGGAACGAGCACCATTATGCGAGTTTCGTAGTTCTTCCGTGTGAAGATGCTTCTTCTTCACACTTTTCCTATATCCTGTTACTAATAGTTTTAAACATGATAAAGCATTTTAATCAGGTACTCATTTAAATCTTTCTTGGATTTTTCAATTTGCTCTGGAGTCCATTCTTGGAAACCACGACCTGTTTTGAATCCGATATCACCCTTATCAAGAAGTTCCTGTAATAATGGCGAAGGTTCCGTGGAGCTTTCCAAATCCTTAAATACATAATTATGAATGTTAAGCGTTAAATCAGTTCCTACCATATCTATATTTTCCATCGGTCCAAGCTGAGGTAATCGAAGACCAAAGCTATACTTAACTGCATCGTCTACAGTCTTGGCATCTGCAATTCCATTCTCAACGATAGAGATTGCTTCTCTCCAAAGAGCATGCTGCATTCTGTTTGCAATGAACCCAGGAACATCCTTCTTACAAAGAACTGGCTTCTTACCCACTTTTGCTAAGATTTCCATGGTCGTCTGGGCAACTTCTTCACTGGTATAGTTAGATTTCACGACTTCAACTAAAGGAATTAAGAATGCCGGATTCCAAAAATGTGTTCCGACGAGTCTCTCTTTATGTATTAGTTTAGAGGCGATTTCAGTTGGACTCATTACTGAAGTATTGGTAGCAAATATCGTATCCTCTCTGCAGATTCCTTCTAATTGTGCAAATAAATCCTGCTTAATCTGCATATTTTCAAATACGCATTCGATTACGATATCTGCATTCACAACAGCATCATCATGAATATCCGTGGTAAATGAAATTCTTGATAATCTGGATAGAATTTCATCTTCTGTTATAATGTTCTTATCTTCTAGCTGAACCAAATTATGCCTGATATCCGTCTGGATATCGGTATCCTTCACATCATAAAGCGTGATGCTGTATTTATCACAATTTGAGAATACCTGAGCAATTCCTTTGCCCATCATACCTGATCCAACAATCAATATATTCTTAATATCTTTCATCTGGCACCATGCCTTTCAATTTATGATAATTTTTTCATAAATCGAATATTCCAAAGCAGAATCATCTTCTTAAAATATTCAACCTTTTACAGCTTAGTCTACATGGATCAGCCTGCTACACATCCGCCGTCCACATAGATTGTCTGTCCGGTGATAAAGTCAGAAGCCGGTGCTGCTAAATAAAGTGCTGTACCAACAATTTCATCTGCGATTGCCGGTCTGCCAAGAGGAATTCTATCTGTAAATATCTTAGCTTTTTCCGGATCATCAAAAATAGGTTTTGTGAGCGGTGTAACTACTACGGTTGGAGCTAACGAATTAACTAAAATTCCGTATTTTGCCCATTCCGTTGATAATTGTTTTGTAAGGCCAACTACTGCCGCTTTTGATGCTGCATATGCTGCATATCCGAGAGGATGTCCGTTGTTTGCTCTTACAGAAGAAATCGTAATGATTTTTCCGCCAGTGCCTTGTTTAATCATTTGTTTTCCAACTGCCTGACAGCTTAAGAAACATCCGTTAACATTTACATCGATTACTGTTTTGAAATCATCCGGAGTGAATTCTTCTGCCGGAAATCTCTTACAGATACCTGCACATGCAATTAAGATATCAACTTTTCCAAACTTTGCAATTGCATCTTCTACTAATTTCTCATTACCTTCAGGACTATTTACATCACAAGAAACTGCATAACCTTCTCCGCCAGCTTCAGTGATTTTCTCTACGGATTTATCAAGATTTTCTTGGTTTCTACCAGCAACTACAACTTTCGCACCATATGCAGCAAGTCCAACTGCCATTGCTTCTCCAAGAACACCGCTTCCACCTGTAATAACTGCGACTTTTCCATCTAAATTAAATAAATTTTTAATCTGATCAATTGTATAATTATCCATATTTCTCCATTCTGCCGCTACCCGTGGCACCTGTTCCTACTTATTATAATAATATTTATTTTTCACAAAATTAATTTTAGGTTCTTTACTTTTACTATCTAGCGCTAATAAATAATAACCGCCAAACTACTTTCTGGCATATTACTTTTTCTCTCTAGTCCAGATAATTAATAACTACCAGCATACTTGCCGGCATATTACTTTCATTTAAAATGCTTCTTCCTTCTTTGGGTCCAATATGGATAGATTCATTTTTACTGACAGTGATTTTATTGCCTTCTGCATCCGTTACTACAATTTCACCTTCTAGAACAAAATATACTTTCTCTGTAGGGCCTTCATCATACTCTGCTCCACCACCTGGTAGGAAATGAGAAAGTCCCATCCAAAATTTTTGTGAACCTGATTCTTCTTTCCCATGCAATCTCATTGCGGTCATTGCGAAATGACCTGCTGCCGCATAAGGTTTACACTCACTAATTTTTCTTTTCACCATGATTTCACTTACCTCTCTTCATCTTATATTTTGTATTTCATTAAAAACATTAACCTGATTCCAATTTAATTTTATATTTCAATAACCATAAAGCAAATTCCGATTTAAATTTAAATTTCAATAAATATTAGACTGATTCGAACATAATTTTTTATTTCCGCAAAATATAAGTCTGAATCTCATTAAAATTTCCCGACCTTCGTGAGCTTTTGCGGAAGCTTTGGCTTCATTCCAACAATCCGAATAATTGCCTGTTCTTCGCAGGCTTCCACGCATTTCCCGCATTTTTCACATAAGTCTTCATTAATCATATGGATAAATCCTTTTTTGCCTTCGATTGCTTCCTCCGGACAAGAATCAATACATTCCTCACATCCTGTACATTGTTTTGGTAAGATACAGTAGGAAGCAAAAGCCTGACATACACCGGAAGGACAGCTCTTTTTCTTAATATGAATATCAAATTCTTCCTGGAACAGATCAAATCCTGTAGTAAAAAGATTAGGCATCGCCTGACCAAAGTCGCAATATGCTCCAATTTTTATTAATCCACTTATTTCTTTTAATAATTCAAGGTCCGCAATTTTTGATTTTCCTGCCGTCATGTCTTCAATGATTGTCATATACTGAAGTGACCCTTCCCTGCATAACACACATTTACCACAGGAGGTACTTTGTATTAACTGCGACAATTGTTTGATTTCTTCTACCATGCAGGCATCTTGATTGTAAAAGGTAATAGAGTCATATAGGTTATCACCTGCAACTTCATAGTCGGTTAAATCATCTTCAGCAATGAATCTACCCCGAATTCCCCCTAAAAGAATCCCCTTTACATGGTTCATTGAGACTTCTCTTCCTTGAATTACTTCAATCAGTTTGCTTTTAAGAGGAACTTCTACTACATCTGTTTTCATGCTATCATTCAAAAACATAATTTTAGTCTTTGTTGTGTCATTTTCTGCTTTTGCAAGCAGATAAGCTACTTCTGCTGTAATCATTACAATTTCTTTATTGTCAAATAAAGCTGGCTCTTCGGATATCACCGGTCTTGGAACTTTACCCTTCATAACTTCTGCCGCGGCATAGGAATTTATAGTAATCATACTTTCCTCGGCATAATAAATCTTAATGTCCGGTGTAAAACGAAAGACAGCTTTCTTTGGTAGCAGCACCGCTATTTCTACCGCAGATACGGCTTCAGCCTTCTGTTTTATTCCAGCTAATACTTCTTCCATATGATTTTCTAATAGATAATTTGAAATCTTTGCATATGGATCATCTGCACAACAGTTACATAATAATATTTTGTCCATATTAATAATCATGCCTTTCTCTCTGCATGCAAACTTTATATTGCAAGCAGTATCTCCAATACCGCGTGAAGAATCTCATGCTAGTTCTCCTCATCCGGAAGGTAATCGCTCCAGAATTTTTGTGGTGCAATTTTCAAGCGAAGATCACACTGCAGGCAACGATTCGATTCACCTTGTGCCTTTTCTGCATTCAGTCCATAATCCATCAAGTCAAAATTGCTGCAGCGTATTTCAGGACTAACGACTTCGATTGTTTCTCGTTCTAGTTCCGCAAATCCTTTTACTACGCCGATATTACTATCAGTCTCCTGGTCAGGTGATAATTGTTCGTCTAATTTTCCATCTCCGCCAAGGTATTCGTCCATCTGCGATACAGCTTTGCGCGCTCCTGCAATCGATTTTATAACAGAGGCTGTACCGGTTACTACGTCTCCGGCTGCAAATACTCCAGGTACACTTGTAACCATAGTTTTCTCATTCACCAGGATTCGATTGCCCCTACCCAGTTCGAGACCGAAGTTATTATCAATATCAGGCTTCTGTCCAACTGCGAATATCAAGGTATCTGCTTCAATTGTTTCCAGACTGTTTTCTTCTTTTTCAATTATTGCTCTACCGGTTTCATCAAAGTAGAAGGCTTTTACTCCGGTAACAAGAAGGCCTTTTACAGAACCGTCTTCTCCTATAATCTTCTCGAAGTTTTTAGAAGTGTGAAGAATAATTCCTTCTTCTTTCGCCCAGGTAATCTCTTCTTCACTTGCCTTCATATTGTTACTGTCTTCAAGACACACCAGATGTACTTCTTTAGCGCCAAGGCGAAGTGCTGATCCAGCACAGTCAACGGCTACGTTTCCGCCTCCTAGAACTACAACTTTACTGCCGATACTCGGAATGTTTCCAAGGTTGATTTCTCTGAGAAATTCTGTGTTCAGATAAACCCCCTGCAAATCATTTCCTTCGATTGGAAGTTTAATTCCTTCATGAGTCCCGGTAGCAACAAAAACAGCATCATAACCTTGCTGTAATAAATCTTTGGCAGATTTTACAGCAGTATTACAATAAACGGTTACTCTGCCTTTTAATATCTCCTCAGATTCTCTGTCTATAATATCTCTTGGCATCCGGTAGGAAGGAATTCCATAACGCATCATGCCGCCAACCTTAGGCAGTTTTTCAAAAACTTCTACTTCGTGACCGAGTTTTGCTAAATAATAAGCTGCAGTAAGGCCTGCTGGTCCTGCCCCTACTACTCCTACTTTTTTACCGGTAGATGCTTTCTGAATACTTTTCGCTTTCCAGCTTCCATCATCCTGGCTTGCCGCAAATCTTTTCAAATTACGAATGGATACTGCCTCTCCAAGATAATTTCGCCTGCAGGCCATCTCACAGTCATGCGTACAGATATATCCGAGTGATTCCGGAAATGGAGCTTTCTCACGTACCGTTGCGGCTGCTGCTGAATAATTGCCTTCTTTTAAGAACCTGATATATCTAGGTATATTAATGTTTGCAGGACAACCTTCCACGCAGGGTACCAAAGCTCTTTCCCTTGATACGCCTTCTTTCATGACTCCGACTTTATCTCTGATTGACCCGGTCGGACATACTTCCACGCAGGCACCACAAAAACGACAGCCGGCTTCCGATAAAGAAGCTCCATTTATTACGACCTGCATTCGGTTATTCACCTTCTCAAACTTCAGTGCGCCAACACCTCTAAGATCATCACATGCTCTGACACACCGTCCGCATAGGATGCAGCGGTACATCTCATGTAAAATCAAAGGATTACTTTCATCAGCACTATTCCGGATCTTAAGGGATCTTAAATTTCTCCCGGTATCTCCAACGTATTGTGATATTGACTGTAGCTGGCATTTCCCGTATTTGGGGCATCCGGTACATTCATCCGGGTGAGTTTTAAACATGAGATCAACGGATAACTTCCTTACTTTTTCTGCAAGTTCGTTCTTCGTGTGAATTATCATGCCTTCTTGTACTTTTGTAGAGCAGGAAGTAATGACACCTTCTACTCCTTCCTGTTCTACCACACAAAGTCTGCAACCACCGCTCGGATGAAGATTTTCATGATAGCACAGGTTCGGAATATAGATATTATTAGCCAATGCAGCTTCTAAAATCGTTTTATTATCCTCTGTGATAATCACTCTTTCATCGATTATCATACTAATCTGGCTCATCGCATTTCCTTCCTTACTCTTCTATATATGCTGCTGCATTCTCTCCTGCGAAACGGCCGGTATTCAGGCAGTATCCCATCGTATTACCAGGTAATAAGAACATGTAGCTGTCTCCATATATTGTGCAGGTATCAGTTCCGGCAGCATAAAGTCCCGGTACTGGATTCCAGTCTTTGTCAAGTGCTTCTGCATTTTCATTAATTTTAATTCCACCTAAGGTTCCGTATCCGCCTGGTCTGAATTTGCCTGCATAGTATGGTGCCTTTTTAATTGGCTTCATAAATCGACGGTCTTTGAAAAATGTCTCATCATAAGAACCACACATCTCGTTATACTCTTCCACTGCTTCTACAAAAGTATCAGCATCAATTCCAAGTTGTTCTGCCAGTTCCTCTAAGGTATCTGCTTTAAATAAATCCGGATTCTTCTGTTCAATCGCATCATCTACACATTGTTCGAAATCGTCGATACTTTCAGGATGATGAACAAAATTGGTTACATCTAAGCCGTTACGTTTATAGCCTTTCAATATGCTGGTATCAAAGATGGAATAGCCGACTTTGCCTTTTTGGCAGGTGATTGCATTGCCTGTAAAGGTTGTATTCTGCATTTCTTCTTCATTGATGAATCGTTTTCCACTCTGATTCAGCATTAAGTTTGGCTGCATAAAAGTTGCTGGAATACAGTCAGGTCCAAAATCAGAATGAGGTAACACATAGATCATTTCAACATTCATATCCGTGGTAGCTGCTCCTGCTTCCATTGCCATTTTGATGCCCTCACCTTTTAGTCCTGGAATTGCAAAACTAAACAGATCTTCACCAAACGTATATCCAATCCGATCTTTAATCATCTCTGGATTATCTCCAGCTCCTCCGCAGGCAACGATAACTGCTTTCGCACTGACTTCAATCTCTTCACCGGTTTTATCTACAGCGATAAGACCACATACTTTGCCATCTGCATCGGTTAATATCTTTTGAACCGGAGTTTCCAAATAGAACTCTACGCCAAGCTCTTTTGCTTTCTCCATCATGCATTTATTCATAATTGCTCCGCCGTTACGTCCAATTCCACCATTGACAGCAACGATGTGCCAGGTAGCTTCTGATTTAGGGAAATATTTATAAGCACCTGCAAATTCCACGCCCATATCCTCCAGCCATTCAATCGTTGCTGCAGAATTTCCGAAATACTTTCTGACTAAATTAGCATCTACTCTCCAGTGGGTATAATCCATAAACATCTTAAATGCTTTTTCCACACTGATATCAATCATCTGTGATAATTGCTGCTTCGTACCAATACCTAAAGGACCCATACCCATATTGGCTGCTCCGCCAACTATACTTGCTTTCTCAAATACCATTACCTTAGCACCGTCTTCAGCTGCTTGAACAGCTGCTGCAAGACCAGTTGGTCCAGCCGCAATGACAGCTACCTGCGTGATTAATTTTTTCATAGATACCTCCTGTATTTTATGGCATTATTGGACTAATGAATGCTTTGTATTTTGTCTGTCTTAACTTATATTCTTCGCTTTTCTTGGTTTCAATCAACTTGCCTTCGTTTTCTTTAATGTCATCTGCATGCATGAATTTACCGGACATTGTATTATGAGCATGAACGGCACTCTCGGGTGTAAATTCAAATTTAACCTTACCGTCTACCACTTTAACTTCACCTTCGATACCGCATAAACAGCAAATTGCTTTTGAAGCATCATTATTCAGGTAGAAATTTCTACTGTGGCAATGAGGACAGATTCCGGTGTCTCCTAGAAATTCTGCTTTTTCCATATCTGCTGCAGCTTTTGCAAGATCAGCTCCTATTTCATGTGCTCTCGCTACTTTCTCATCTTCCATGATAATACCCTTCGACCACTGAAATACCTGATTATCGATGGTCTTCCAGATCGGTATCAGGGAAAGCATTTCAAAGTCGCATTGAATTCTTGTTGCCCAGTCAGATCCACCGATTCCCATATAAGAAACTACTTTATCTTTAAATATTCTCTGGTCAGGAGCCACGCCGCCGGTTGCTTCTGCTATCTTAGAACCGATAACATTCATGGCTTTATCCATTCTTGGTCCAAAGCGATCGGTAAGTGTTCTGAATATTCCAGCTGCACCTTTTTCAAAAATCGGAACTGCAAATACAATAGCATCTGCTTCAAACATTTTGTCCTTCAGCCATTCAAAATCATCCTTCTTAATACATTTGCCGCCTCTTCCGGACATTAATCCACCGACACAAGCAATACATCCAGTGCAGTGTTCAATATTCAAATCCAAAAGTCTGATAAATTCGACTTCCGCTCCTTGCTCCTGTGCACCCATTAAAGCTTCTTTGCACATTGCATCATTGTTTCCGTTCTTGGTTCCTGCTGATATTCCTAATACTTTCATCGTAAACCTCCATTAAAATTTAAATCCTGTCCAAACAGGTACACCCGTATATTCCTTAATTTCTTCTTCTCCACTTAATGCGCGGATTGCTCCGGAGGCCAATGCTTCCATCTCAAAATCTCCACCATATACTTTAATCGGTGCTATAAAGCTGCAAAGTTTTCTGATGTTATCAACAAAGTAAGTATCATTGCTGACTCCACCGGTTAATATAATTCCGTCTACCTTTCCAGCTAAGACGCAGGCATAAGAACCGATTTGTTTTGCCAGCTGGTATGCCATTGCATCATAGATCAGCTTTGCATAGGCATCGCCATCTTCTATCATCTTTTTGACTACACGGGTATCATCCGTACCAAGATGGTCGATAAGTCCACCGGTTTTGCTGATTTTTGCTATCATTTCTTTCTCTGTAAACTCTCCTGAATAACACATTTTAATAATTGGAACAGCAGGTAAGGAACCCGTACGGTTAGGAGCCATCGGTCCATCTCCATTCAAGACATCGTTACCATCAATAATTTTACCCTCACACTGAGCTGTAATCGATAATCCGCCACCGATATGAGCAACAACGAAATTGCATTCCTCATATTTCTTACCTAATTCTTTGGCATATCTCATTGCAACTTCTTTTTGATTTAATACATGAACACGACTCTCTCTATATAGACCCTTCATTCCAGTCACTCTGGAGAGATCCTGAAATTCATCAACATCAGGAGGATTTACCAGATATGCAGGCGCTTTGTATTCTCTTGCGAAGGCATCAATAATCTGTGATCCCAATAAAGCAGGATGTTTCACGGTTCGGCCTTCTCTTGAATCCTTGAGGATGGTTTCATTTACCAAGTAAATTCCACCGATCATCGGTTCGAGACCTCCGCTGTAGGCTGCAAAAGCATCCATATCTTTTAGTTTTATCTTTGCTTTTTCAAGCTCAGACATAATAGTTTCAATACGATATGGTAGTTGATCTTTTATTTCCATGAAAGTTTTCAGTTTTTCCGGATCATGTGCAACATTCGCTTTAAATACCAATTTCTCATTTTCAAAAACTGCAAGCTTTGTGGATGTAGAGCCTGGGCTCAATGTAAATATCTGATATTTTTTACCCATTAATACCTCCATTATGATGCTTTCCTTCTTGCGCCCGGATGATTAGCATGATGATGTTTCCCATCATTTCTGATAGAGGAGCACTTCTTGAGAAATCACAGACTGGTTTAGCAAAACCCTGAAGTACAGGACCATATGCATCTCCGTGCGCGAAATTCTGTATCAGTTTCACTCCGATATTACCTGCAGCAAGATTCGGGAATATTAAGACATTCGCTTTTCCTGCAACTTCGCTATCTCTTTTCATCTTATTAGCTGCAACCTTAGGAATAATTGCTGTATCCAACTGGAATTCACCGTCAATCTTGATATCCGGCCTCCTATTTCTTACAATTTTAATTGCTTCTAATATCACATCGATGCTTTCATGTTCCGCACTGCCACAAGTGGAAAAAGAGAGCATTCCAACCCTTGGTTCCCAACCTAAAAGAGCTTTTACCGTATCTGCAGAAGCAATTGCGATATCTGCAAGGCCGTCTGCATCCGGTAGAGGATTGACTGCGCAATCTGCAATTGCAAGCATCTCCCCCTGTGGTCCATCAAATCCGGGAACATTAAGAATTCCAAGGCTTGATATTGTCTGAAATCCTTCTTGCAGACCGACAATTCGGTGTGCTGAGATGATGACATCAGCCGTTGTGGCTACTCTTCCGGCTGCGACGCAGTCTACTTCTCCAAATTTAAGAAGATACATCGCGAAATTGAGTGGATCCTTCGCTTTTCTTCTAAATGCTTTCTTGGAGTCTTCGTCTTCCGGTAAAATATATTTACTAGATAATTGTTCTTTCAAGCTTTCATCCATCGGATTATAAAATGTGAATCCTTCTACTGATACTCCGAAAGATTTTGCGTATTCTGTTATAATATCTTCATTTCCTATCATTACCGGATAACCGATTTTAAGATCTGCCACTTCTCTTGCAGCTCTTATGATCATCTCGTTGTCAGCCTCAGGAAATGCAACCTTTTGAGGGTTTTTCCTTGCCGAATCTTCTAATCTCTTAAATAAATCATTGCTCATAAATCCGGTCCTTCCTGTTATGTAATCGTTACTTTAAATATTCATCTAAATGTGTCATTGTAAATTGAATTGCTTCTTCGGCCGCTTTACCAAATCGATTATGAAAAGAAGCCTTTGTTTCCTCCGGCAAATTTTCAAAGCAGAATTGATTAAAATAATCTTCGATATATCCATGATGAGCAAATTCCATTGCCATACAATCTACCGAAACCCCTGCTTCTTTTAGTTTCTCACCATAAAGAAGGCCTTCTGCACATAGTGCGTCTTCTTTCGCTGTTACTATAATGGCAGGTGCCGAATTTTCAAGCAAATCCGAAGAGGCAAATATAGGTGAAATCCAAGGAAGCCCTCGATCTTCTTCTGGTGAATACAGTTCATTAAAAGCTTCCATAATTTCGCAAGGCATATCTGCCGGATGGGTTCCTTTTTCATAAGGATTTGCAACCGCATCTAAGAATGGATAATGAAGAATCTGGCATGCAATATGAAAATCTTGATTATTTTTCGCCTTCATGGCAATGACTGTGGCAAGATTTGCTCCAGCACTAAAGCCCATCACAACAAACTTATTGCAGTCCATTCCATACTGATCTGCGTTTTTAGCAAAATATTTCATTACACCCATCACATCTTCAATCGCCCCAGGATATGCATATTCAGGAGCTTTTCGGTAATTAATACCAACTACATGAAGGTTCCTCTTATCTTTAATATATTCACATAAAGCATCATCTTTTGCTGCATGACCTAATACGAATCCTCCTCCATGTAATTCAAAAAGAACAGGAGCATGGTGATTTGCGGTTGGATGCAGATATACGTCTACTGAATCATCTCCGACTGGAACTTCTATCTTTTCCCCATAAATCGGATGCTTTTGAATGGTTTCCCATGTTTCTTCTCTTAAGTAGGGTATAATCTTTTTGAAGCTTCTAATATGTTCCTTCATGATTGTTTACATCCTATCTATTGATTGTGCCGTAGCATATGCAATCGCATATTCGTTGTTATACGACAGTGAAATCAGTATTTCATCTATTTTCTTTTCTTGTGCCGCTATAGAGAAATCTCCCGTTAATCTGACATGCGGTTGTCCATTTGTATCATCAATAATGATAATCTCATTGAACTTAAC
>JBASOB010000570.1:0-1726 GCA_049657865.1 Mobilitalea sp. | reverse complement strand
ATGCTACACAGACTAAAGTTACTGATATTGAGAATGGAAAAACTTTTGTTAAAGTTGTTTCCTGGTATGATAATGAAAATTCATACACAAGCCAGATGGTTAGAACAATTAAATATTTTGCTGAATTAGCATAATTTAATTACCATATATGCTTAATTGATCCATCATGGGTCCGGTCTTTCAGGACCGGACCCTTTTTTACGAATTTGTACAGTGTTCGAATAGCTTTATTTACTGTGCCAATAATTTGAAGGGAGAATATATATGTTACTAAATAAAAAGTCAGTTGATGATATCAATGTCAAAGGTCAAAGAGTATTAATCAGATGCGATTTCAATGTTCCGTTGCAAGAAGGCAAGATTACCGATGAAGTACGTCTTGTGGAAGCGCTTCCTACTATCAAAAAATTAATAAAAGATGGAGGGAAAATCATTCTTTGTTCTCATTTGGGGAAACCAAAGGGTGAGCCAAAGCCGGAATTATCTTTAGCACCTGTTGCAGTAAGATTAGCTGAATTACTTGGTCAGCCTGTTAATTTTGCAAAAGATGATAATGTAGTCGGACCGAATGCGAAAGCAGCTGTTGCAGCAATGAAAGACGGCGAGGTTGTTTTGCTCGAGAACACTCGCTATAGAGTGGAAGAGACAAAGAATGTCGACACATTCAGTGAAGAATTAGCTTCTCTTTGCGACGTATTCGTTGATGATGCATTTGGAACCGCACATAGAGCACATTGTTCTAATGTAGGTGTTACCAAATATGTTAAGACAGCAGTTGTTGGTTATTTGATGCAGAAGGAAATAGAATTCCTTGGCAATGCAGTTAACTCTCCTGTAAGACCTTTCGTTGCAATTCTTGGCGGATCAAAAGTTTCTAGTAAGATATCTGTTATTGAAAATCTTCTGGATAAAGTTGATACTTTAATCATTGGCGGCGGTATGTCATTTACTTTCATGAAAGCAAACGGAGAATCCGTTGGTAGTTCTTTACTTGAGCCTGATTATGTTGCCTATGCTGGCGAAATGATGGAAAAAGCTAAGAAGAAGGGTGTTAGTTTACTAATCCCAATTGATACCGTAGTATCCAAAGAGTTCTCCAATGATACTGAGTTTAAGACAGTAGGCCCTAATGAAATCGAAGAAGGCTGGCAGGGTCTTGATATTGGTGAAAAGACCTGCAAACTTTATACAGATGCAATTAAAGGTGCTAAGACCGTAGTTTGGAACGGACCGATGGGCGTATTTGAATTCTCAAATTTTGCAGCTGGTACAGTAGCAGTAGCAAAAGCTTTGGCAGAAATCGATGGCACTACTATTATCGGTGGCGGCGATTCAGCTGCAGCTGTTAATATATTAGGCTACGGGGATAAGATGTCCCATATTTCTACCGGTGGCGGTGCTTCTCTTGAATTCCTTGAAGGAAAAGAGCTCCCTGGTATTGCAGCTACCAACGATAAATAATTAAATATCAAAATACATTAGGCTGTAGCAAGCTTTTCCACGCAATTAATGTGGAACAAGCTTGCTATAATCTAGTATAGAGAAGTAATTATAACTAGAACTAAATAATATAAAGTATTTCTATTTAAAAATAGAATGGAATATTTTTTATGATAAACAATATAAAGAATTTCTGTTTAAAAACAGAATGGAATATTTTTTATGATAAACAATATAAAGAATTTCTGTTTAAAAACAGAATGGAATATTTTTTATGATAAACAAT
>JBASOB010000569.1:0-4394 GCA_049657865.1 Mobilitalea sp. | reverse complement strand
GTTATGCCATCTGTCTAATAGTGCATCCCAAATATTACTGTAATCCTTAATGATTCCAAATGCTGCCTTATAATCCGCACCTATCATTGGCTCTAGTTTCTTAACTCTGTTATTAAGCTCTTTCACTTCTGCTAACTTGCGATTATCGCAGCTATCATAGTCAAGAATTCCATGCCAATAAATTTCGGTTCCCATGGTACAGGTTCTCCAACGGAAAAAGCTTACATAATCGGCGCCATGCGCTATACTTTGCATTGCCCAAAGTGTCATCTGTCCAGGTTTTGGTGCCGGTGCTTCCATGCGGGTATTCCATCCATTGGCACCGGACTGTTGTTCCATAATGCCAAAATGCGGACAGATAGAACGAACTTCATTCAAGTTATTACTCCATTTACGATCATTTAACTTGGTATTGTGTTTTGGATCTTCTCCCATGCAATAAGCAAAATTTGGGTAAGAATCATAGGTATATACATCTAAGCATTCTTTCTCCATACGGTGGTTGTCTAAGTTTGAGAACATACCATTTGTTGTAATGAATACCCCTTCTCTTACACATTTACGTAGAATATCACTTTGTATTTTGCTGAAGCGAATTGCACTCTCCGATATAAATCTTGTATAATCCAATAACTGATGAGGATTTGTAGAATTGTGGACTGTAGTTCTTGGAACATATACTTCCTCCCACGCTGTATAGGTCTGATTCCAAAACGTGGTTCCCCAAGCTTTGTTTAATGCATCTAAAGTATTATATTTCGTTTTCAAAAACTCACGAAAAGCAATGGTATCGCTCTCAGAATAGAATACATCTAATTCACAGTTAATCTCATTATCAATCTGCCAACCTATAATACTCTGATGCTCACCATAATGTTCACCTAACTTTTCTACTATAATCTTAGATAATTCTTGATATTTTGGTGAATTGTAATTATAGTGCCTTCTTGCTCCATGTTGGTAACTCACTTCATCAATGGTGCGATTTAAAACTTCTGGGTATTATAATAGGGCAAACCTTATGGAATTAGAAAGCGAGTGAGTGCATTAATAAAATTATCTATCTGGAGGCGGTTGCTTTTGGGGAGCCGAAAAATATTTACAAAATCTATCTGGTATGACGGAAACGGAAGTAGGATATGCCAATGGAACTACAAAAAATCCCCCCTATGAAGAAGTCTGCCATAATAACACAGGGCATACAGAGACAGTGAAAGTTACATATGATGATACAAAAATTGGATTAAGATGTATTTTAGAGATGTATTATGATGTGATAAATCCAGTCAGTGTGAACCAACAGGGTGGAGATAGTGGAACTCAGTATCGAACAGGCATTTATTATATCGATGATTCGGATATTGGAGTTATTGAAGCTTCGATTGAAAAATAGCAGGAATCGTTTGAAGAAAAAATTGCAATTGAAGTAAAGCCGCTGGAAAATTATTATAAAGCAGAGGCATATCATCAAAAGTATCTGGATAAGAATCCTGCCGGATATTGCCATATTCCGGGCATTAAGTTTGAGCAGGCGAAGCAGGTATATGATGAAAGTAAAAAATTTCAGAAAAAAACAAAAGGTGAATTAAAAAAAATACTAACAACCATTCAATATGAGGTGACACAAAATGCAGCTACAGAATCACCATATCAAAATGAATATAATAATGAGTTCAGACAGGACATTTATGTAGATGTTACAACAGGAGAGCCGCTTTTTGTGTCTATCGATAAATTTGAATCTGGCTGTGGATGTCCAAGTTTTTCAAAACCAATTTCAGATGATTTACTCCTTATGAAAAAAGATACAACACATGGAATGGAACGTACGGAAGTAAAAAGTAGATTAGGCGAATCACATCTGGGTCATGTTTTTACAGACGGGTCAAAAGAACTGGGTGGTTTGCGTTATTGCATGAATAGTGCTTCGCTTCGCTTCATTCCTTTAGAAGTTATGGAAAAATAAGGATATGCAGTTTATATGGATTATATTCTGGAATGAATCTTTGGAGTATCGGACAAAGTTGACTATTCCATTGTTATCATCTAATAATTAATTTTCCAATCTTCTATACTATACTATAAGTATTGGTGAAATGTAATATTTATAGTATCTCAACCCATGATATCAATACCACGATACCACACATTCCACATAGCCGAAGATAATCGAAATGATGTCTTGAATTCACATACTACGTTTGTTGACTAAGAAAAAGTGAGGACATAGGAGATGAGATTTATCGCCTTCGCGAGGAAAAAAAGAAAGTACAGCTCGAAAACGTCGAGGGGATGAGCCAAAAAACCGGATTGCCGATATGGACAAATTCCTACAAGCGCAGGCCACTGCACGGACCGAATACGACGAGTCCCTTGTCCTCCGGCTGATTGAAAAAATCACCATCCACGATGACAAATTCATAGTGGGATCATGGTGGATGTGGAGGAATAAGGTTAAAAAGAAACAAGGCACTCTATGCAATTTGACATATAGTGCCTGATTTCCTTTAATTTAAATTCACATAAATTGGAGTTTGAAATATTAAATTAGACGATTTCTTGTCTCCGCATTCAGGGCATACGCCATTTTCGTTTAACGCAATACCGCATAAAGGGCAACGCTCTATATCCTTTTGGGGCTCGTATTCTTCTGTAGCTCCATTTACTCCGCTTGTAAACATGATTTTAACTATATTTAGTTTGTCTTTTAGTAAATCGTAAACTATTTTAATCATACCTTCAACGGTCATTGTTTCTTTTGTAACAACTAAACGACATTCCGGATAAGCTGTTGCAAGTTCCGTCTTGAAAGCTGGACCTTTTTGCTTCTTGGTTGGTGCTCCGTCCTTAATGCCTTCTGCTTCGTAAACTCCGAGAATTGCTGGAAGCAATGGGTCGTCTTCCCTTAAAATCAGCGCGTGGTCAAAGTTTTGTAATACTTCCCAAGCTGTTTTCTTAATTTCATTACATGGGAATACCATATTTACCCCTGTGTTGACAGTATCTTCAACTTCAATCGTAAGTATTCCCGTATGCCCATGCAAATACTGTGCTTCTCCTTTGAACCCAAAGAATCTGTGTGCATATTGTAAGTCTAATGTAGTGAAACTTCTCATAATATTCTCCTTCATATTATATACTTACGGGTTTTTATGCTCCCGTATGTGCACATATTTAAGTTTGTCAGTTCGCCTTATGTCACCCTCGAATTATTATGTATTCAAATTTTTTTCACTTTCACGTATCATTTTCTATTTTATCAGTAATGCGGAAATCTGATTGGAATCATAACGATACCTGCAATAATTTATGCTATAGATTTTTACTTTCATATTACATTGGAAAAACTACAGAAATTATTAACCGGTATTCATTACAGTAATTTCCATCATTTATTCATGAGAATAATTTGTATAAACCATTCATTCTACCTCATATTCCGAAATCGGAACAATTTTCACGTTATATAACTTAGTATAACGCTCTTTTCAATGTGGTACAAGTTAATCGCTATAGTCAAGATCCGTCTGAATTATATACTTATACTCCTTATGGATCTTTTTCAGTTCGTCGTTAAGTTCCTGTAGAAATATTTCCGTATTTTTTACGGAAAAATCCAAGACAATATCAAAATAAATCTCTTCAAGGGATTCATCTAAATAGAATCCATGGAACTCGAGTACACCAGGCTGTTTTATAACGTATGTAGAGATTTCATTGCGCAGAGACATGATTGCTTTATTCTCTGTCTCCACCGCGTAAATACCACAGGTCAGAACAATACCAAATTTCATATAAATGTGAGCACTGATACTTCTTGTCAGTATAGAGATCTGTCTGGCACTCAGTGTGTCATAAATCTCGACATGAACAGAACCGGCCAGCTTTTGCGGTCCATAGCTATCCAGAAACAGATCGTAAACGCCGAGTACGCCTTCAAAGGCAAGAATCTCTGCTTTTATGCTCTCTGACATTTCACTTGTTACGCGATTGCCAAGAATATCATTTAGAGTATCGGAAAGCATTCCAAAGCCTGCCTTTAGAATTACGGCCGATATGACCACCCCCAGCCATCCGTCAATGTTAATATGCCAGATTAGCGTGGCGGCCGCGCCAATGAGCGTTGTCAATGTGACAATAGAATCGAACAATGCGTCAGAGCCGGAAGCAATCAACGAATTTGAATCTGTTTCCATTCCTTTTTTCCTTGTATAGATGCCTAACAGCAGCTTCGCTCCGATAGCAACAACGATGATTGTTAATGTCATGGCGGAATAATTCGTAGTAACCGGATCAATGATTTTTTTGACTGCTTCCACCAGGGATGTTGCGCCAGCAAGTAGCACAATACCGGAGATGAGCATGGCACTCAGATATTCGACTCGCCCATATCC
>JBASOB010000568.1:0-9534 GCA_049657865.1 Mobilitalea sp. | reverse complement strand
AGTAACTTTCTATTCCCTTGAAGATGAACATGTAAAAAACATACTGGAGATTGGACTTGAACATATCGAGGAGAGATGAGTGAAAGAAAAGACAGTATTTGTACCGTTATTGACGGAGGAATGAAGGTAAACATGGAAAATAAAAGGGAATATATATTAGATGGCCTATGCTGTGCCAACTGTGCATCAAAAATAGAAAAAGAAGTTGGAGATTTAGCAGAAGTATCAGAAGTGAATCTCAATCAAATGAATAATAAGTTAAGCATTTTCTTGAAAAGCGAAAATGATAGAAATATTACAGAAAACGTTAAAAAAATTGTTGCGTCTCATGAACCTAAAATTAAAGTTCAGGATTTATCAGAAAAGCTGACCGCAGAGCAGATCAGTTCGACTGCAGAGATAGGCAAAAAAGAAGTGAATCAGGAACAAGAAATGAAGTCATATCTAGTTCGTATCATCATTGCTTTTATCATTGCTGTGACCTTCTCGGTAGTGAAAGTCCAAGACAATATTAAGCTGGCTGTATTTATTCTGGCTTATGTACTCGTGGGATATGAAGTCCTGAGTAGTGCAATTAAGAATATATTGAAGGGTAAAGTATTCGATGAGAATTTCTTGATGGGAATTGCTTCACTTGGAGCTTTTCTAATTGGCGAAAGAGTAGAAGCGATTGCTGTATTGGTTTTCTATGGAGTCGGCGAACTTCTTCAGGAAAGAGCAGTACATAAATCAAAGAAGGATATTGCATCCCTTATGGATATTCGCCCAGATTATGCCAATAAGATAGTAGATGGCAGGGAAGAAGATCCTCTTCGTTTAGAAGTAGTATCACCAGATAAGGTTACTGTTGGTGACAAGATACTAGTCAAACCGGGAGAGAAGATTCCTTTAGATGGAATTATTATTAAGGGCAGCAGCTTTATCGACACGAAAGCGCTGACAGGCGAAAGTGTGCCAAGAGAAGCAGCAGACGGAGATGAAGTTTTATCTGGTACGATCAATACAAGCGGTGTACTTGAGATTGAAGTCACGAAACCATTCGGTGAATCCACCGTATCCAAAATTTTAGAATTAGTAGCAAATGCAGGAAGCAAAAAGGCAGAAACGGAAAAATTCATTACACGATTCGCAAGATATTATACTCCGGTTGTCGTGTCTTTGGCAGTTGCTGTCGCAATATTCCCTCCGCTCTTTGGATTTGGAACCTTTACTGTATGGCTGTACAGGGCATTGAGTTTTCTGATTATTTCTTGTCCATGTGCACTCGTAATATCCATTCCCCTAAGCTTCTTTGGTGGAATCGGAGGCAGTGCAAGACATGGAATACTGATTAAGGGAGGCAATTACCTAGATGCCCTCTGTCAGGTGGATACGATTGTATTTGACAAAACAGGTACTTTGACGAAGGGAATATTTGAGGTAACGAAGATAGCTCCGGAAGAAGGTGTTACAGAATCAGAATTAGTACATCTTGCCGCCATTGTCGAGAATCATTCCACACATCCGATTGCCAAATCTATATTAAGTTATTATGAGATGAATAATCAACAAAGCAATCTGGAAAATGTGCAGATTACTGAAATTGCAGGACACGGAGTAACCGGAATTTATCAGGAAGATGTAATTTATGCAGGCAATGAGAAGCTGATGCAGAAATATAACATTGAAATGACTCCTCCTGCTGTATCGGGAAGTATCGTATATATTGCGAAAAATCAAACTTATTTAGGATATCTGCTTATCTCCGATGAGATTCGTTCCGGTGTAAAGAAAGCAATGATAGAACTAAAAAAACTCGGTGTAAGAAATACAGTTATGCTGACAGGTGATCATGAAAATGCAGCCAAAGAAATCGCCGCCCTTTCTCAAATAGATGAATATCATGCAGAACTATTGCCACAGGATAAAATATCATGGTTTGATGAATATAAGAAAAACGCAACGAGTAAAGGTAAAATAGTATTTGTAGGCGACGGTATCAACGATGCACCGGTGCTTGCAGGAGCAGATATCGGAATCGCCATGGGCGGTATCGGATCGGACGCAGCGATCGAAGCAGCAGATGTTGTCATCATGAATGATGAGATAAGCAAAATCGTTACAGCGATTAAGATTGCCAGGAAGACAAAGCAAATCGTAAACCAAAATATCGTGTTTGCTTTGGGAGTAAAAGCATTGATTATGGTATTGGCATTTATGGGCATCACCTCCATCTGGTTTGCTATATTTGCAGATGTAGGAGTTGCACTGCTGGCACTGTTTAATGCGATGAGAGCAATGTATATGAAATAACAAATAGGATTTTGCAAAACATGAGCGGATAGTAAAATGTTTTACAAAATCTTTTTTTGCCCAAAATACACTATAACTGACACATAACTGCCTAAATTCCTATCTAAAATATTGATATCTGCACTAATCAATTAGATAGTTGTTGCCGATATATTTTACAAGACAAGGTTTTCTGGGAGGTTACAGGATGAATAAGAAGAAAATAAGCTTTGCGTTATTGTTTGGCTTGCTATTTACAATTACAATATTTAATTTGAAAGATAATAGAGCGGAGGCTGCAAGTTCGTATCAGCTTAAAATGGACGGTAAATTAGTAAGTTCTACTGTAGATAATGAGATGAAGGATTCAGAAGTAATTATGAGCGTATCAGCTGACAATACTTGGGATGATGCAGCCACTGTTACCTGGACTTCTTCTCAAACAGGAGTAGTGTCTTGGGAAGCGGCTCCTGCAGCATATGGAGCTAATTCTGTAAAATTAGTCAGACGGGGTCCTGGATTTACTACGATTACGGCAACTGTAAAGCAGGGAACCGCTTCAGTTTCTGTGAGCTGTAAGGTGAAAGTCGGGCTGGCATTTGATTATCCAAAGACAGGAATTATTACCGCGACAACTACAGAATCGAAAATATTAGTTTTTGATAAAGTAAGCAGTGCACCTGCTGATAAAAAACAAATATATTTAAAATATGTTGAATATGATGATCCAGCTGTAATAACAGCAGTAACCGGATCAGCAATTATCTGGGAAAGTAATAATGAAGGTGTTGCCACCGTGAATGAAAGCGGGCTTGTCACGGCAGTGGGAGGAGGCAGCACAACAATTTCAGCTACTACCACAACGGAGGGAACCGCAGAAAAAGCAATCTCGATTGAATTAAATATCGTAGTTGCTCCTGAATTCACATTAACGTTGGGAACTGCAGTGCATACTTCCACATATAATATTGCTACAGCACTAACGGTAATGAATGTTCCGTCAACCTTTGTACTTGAGTCAAATGCGAAAATTGGGACAAACCTGACATGGAAAGTATATAGCTGCGATACCGCTGGTGACCTGACACAAATTAAAGAGGGAGATACTGGAAAGTTATCATATACGGTAAGTAATGTTTATGGCAGCGGCAATGTATCTTTTAATAATGTCAAAACAGGTACTTATGTTATCTATGCTTTTGCAAATGAAGATTACGGTACGAGTACGAATGCACCTTATGCATATATGAAAATTGTAGTACCGCCATCTGTGGGGACAACAAATGTTATTATGAATGTAGGAGACACCTATAATATCGTAGATAATTCTAATTTTCCAAGTGCTGCAAGTTTTGCATATTCTTATGATCTGGGAAATAGCAATATAGCAATCATCGAGGAATCAACAGGCAATGTTACGGCTAAGAAGAAAGGGAAAATCACGCTTCGCTTAACCTATAGGACTCCGACAAATCTATTTCCAGGGACTCTTGTGATTGCTGATATCCTTATAGATGTCACTGTAATTGATGGAATCTCATTAAGCGAAACCACTGCGTCACTCTACACCAAAGGAACCTTGATGCTAATTGCAGCAGTAACGGATCCCACACAGACAGTAGTGTGGAGCACCAGTGACAGCAAGATAGCAACTGTAGATGGAGGTAAAGTAACCGGCGTCAAACCAGGTACGGTTACCATAACAGCATCGCAGACAATTAATGGCGTTATGAAAAAATCGACCTGTGAGATTACAGTAGAGCAGTCAGTTACCACGATTGTTGTAACCCCTGCTGAAGTAGCACTTGCAATCGATGTGGATTCTAACTACTCAACAGATACTTATCAGACCTTAAAAGCTACCATTACACCGGATGGCCTCAGCGGAATCAATTTAAAATGGTTGTCTTCAAATCCTAAAATTGTTGAAGTTACAGAATCGACCGCCTTGACCGCTACGATTCATGCCTTATCAGGAGGAACAGCAGTTATCTCCGCGATCAACCAGGATAATGTAGTAGTAGGATACTGCCATGTGACAGTACAGCAAGCTGTTACGAGTATTGTATTGTCAGAGACTAATGCAAACTTGTCTCTTGCAACCAAATCCTTTCAGCTTCGTGCCACCGCATATCCTGAAAATGCATTGAATAAAAACATCCTTTGGACTTCTACTGATGTTACGAAAGCAAAAGTAGACGCAAATGGTTTGGTAACTTTATTAAAACCAGGAACGGTATCCATCATTGCAACTTCGGATGATAATGCAAAAGTAAAGGCAATCTGTAATATTAATATCAACATACCGGTAGTATCGGTTGCTTTAGATGAGATAGCGAAAACCATGTATGTAGGTCAGGCACAAAAATTAGCCTACACACTGCTTCCCGTAAACGCAACGAACAGCTCTGTTACTTGGACATCAACCAATGCAGCAGTCGTTACTGTGGATGCGACAGGTAAAGTTACGGCCAAATCAACAGGTACCGCTGTAATCATATTGAAATCTTTAGATGGCGGATTTTCGGTATATTGTACAATAGCAGTAAAGCAAGTAGCTACTAATGTCAAATTTGATAAAGCAAAACTGGATATGAAAACAGGAGAAACCTACAAGCTGACCACTACCTACACTCCGGCGAACAGCACTGATGTAGCTTTAGTATGGGAATCGAGTGATTCAAAAGTTGCAACTGTAGACAGTGCAGGTACGATTACTGCGAAAGCAGCCGGAACTGCTGTTATTTCAGCAAGGACGGAGGCGGGTGGCGTAACTTTCTGTACGGTTAAGGTTACCCAGGGAGTTGCCGGACTAATACTTAATTTTTCCAAAAAGACAATCTACACCGGACAAGAATTTGAGATGACGGCTTCCGTATCACCAAGTTCTGCCTCCACACTTGGAGTTACTTGGGTGAGTTCTGACCCGGCAGTAGCAACTATTTCAAGTTCCGGTAAAGTAAAAGGACTGACAGGCGGAGTTACGGTAATTACCTGTACAACCGTTGATGGAGGTTATGTTTCAACCTGTGTAATCACTGTGCGAGAAAGCGTAACCAAAGTTTTACTTAATTATGACTCTTACCGACTTGGAATTAATAATACCGTTAAATTGGTTGCAACCGCATCAAGTGAAACAGCTACGAATCAAAAAGTAACCTGGTCCTCCAGTAATAAGAAAGTTGCAACCGTAACTCAGAAGGGTAAAGTAACCGGAATCGCTGTCGGCAAAGCAGTAATTACAGCAACTGCCAAAGATGGAAGTGATGCAGATGCTTCTTGTGAAATCAGAGTTGTAATACCGGTCACCAGTGTTTCTGTAAATAAATCTTATGTATCCTTATTAGTAGGTCAAAATGCCAAATTAAAGGCAACCATAAAGCCGAAAAATGCTACTTATAAATATGCCAAATGGACTTCCAGCGATGACACCATAGCAATGGTAGACGGTGACGGTGTGGTAACTGCACTTAAGGCAGGAAACGTAACCGTTACTGCGGAAGCGAAAGATTCCAGCGGTAAGAAAGCGATGACTTATGTTACAATACGTGACCGTGTCCCAGCTACAGGTATTACGGTTCAGGATAAGAAATTGGTTATGATATCAGGTGAAAGTAAAGTAGTCCAGACGGTTACCGTTCCAGCAACTTCCACAGATGGATATTCCTGGAGTTCGGATAACGCGGCAGTTGCCTATGTAAATAAGAAAAGCGGTAAAATTATAGCCAAAGCCACCGGATCTGCTAATATTACCGTTATGACGGATTCTGGAAAGACAGCGCTGATTGAGGTGATAGTAATTGGGCTTAACTTATCAGAGCTTACATTGGAGCAATATACTACATACCCATATCCATTAACGGTAGAGGGAGCTACTTCAACCGTAAGCTGGAGTATTGATAAGCCGCAGATTGCAGTTGTAACAAATGGTTCGGTAAGTTCCAGAGCAGTTGGTACAGCAACCATAACAGCTACGGTAAATGGCAGAAAACTTAAGTGCAAGCTTACAGTGGTTGGAGTGAAGTAATAATTCAACCTTACTAATTATTAGAATAAGATACCGAATTGATGAATAAATCACAGAATTGATTTGTGAAATATGCATCAGTTCGGTATTTTTATTCGTCGATTCTTACAAGGAGAGAAAGAAAAGATTGAATAAAAAATTTCCTTATGATACAATACATTCAGAACATATGTTTTTATGGGATGAATTTTTGTTTCATCTTACCACTGTATATCAGACAGCCGCGAAGAAGAGAGGGATACGTTTGTTAGTCAGCCTGCATGTTAAGAATTTTGCAATAATTAATGAAGTAGAAGTATATTTTAAGGATCACCTTAATATCATGACAGGTGAGACAGGTGCCGGAAAATCAATTATTATTGGATCGGTAAATGCTGCCCTTGGGGCAAAGTTGAGTAAAGATATCGTTCGAAGCGGGGCGGAGTATGCTCTGATAGAGTTGTTGTTTGAGTCGAAAGATGAAGCTGTCTTTGATACTATGAGGGAGCTTGATGTACCAGTTGAGGGTAATCAGATCATTGTCTCAAGAAAAATCATGTCAAGCGGAAGAAGTGTATGCAAGATCAATGGGGAGAATGTAACAGCATCTGCATTATCGACAATTGCAGGACTATTAATCGATATTCATGGACAGCATGAACATCAGTCACTGCTGCATAAAGCCAAGCACATGGAGATTGTAGACCGTTTTGCAAAAGATGAGATAGGAACTCTGAAACCAGAGCTCGAACATAGTTATAAAGAATATACAAAATTAAAACAGGAATATGATCAGGCAGGTATCGATGAAGAGAAACGACTTCGCGAGATATCCTTTTTAGAATATGAAGTAAATGAGATAAAGGAAGCAGCTTTAGTGGAAGGCGAAGATGTAGAACTAGCGGTTCGCTATAAGAAATTAGCGAATGCCAACACCATTTCAGAGGGCTTACAAAGTGTATACCGTTTTACCGGATATGATGCTTCTTCTGCAGGAGATACTGTAGGACGGGCACTTCACCAGTTATCTAAGATAGTTGAATTTGATGAAGTGATAAGTGGATATCTGAGTCAGATGAATGATATTGACAGTCTGCTGAATGATTTTAACAGAGACTTAGCTCAGTACATCAGTGATATGGAGAATCCGGAGGAAGAATTAAACGAAGTTTCAAAGCGCCTGGATGCAATTAATCATATGAAAGCAAAATATGGTAACTCAATTGAACAGGTACTTAAGTACTTAACACAATGTGAAGTGAAGCTTGATAGGTACCGTGATTACGATGAATATATGGCGAAACTTAAGATATCATTAACCGACGCAGAGAGTAAGTTGAAGAAATTATCAGAGCAGCTGTCTGAAATCAGAAAGCGTAAAGCAAAAATACTGACTGGTAAAATCAGGGAAGCACTGATTGCTCTCAATTTTCTGGATGTGAAGTTTGAAATGGTATTTGAACAGACAGATCATTATTCCACCAATGGATTTGACGATGGAGAATTTATTATTTCCACAAATCCTGGAGAAGAGTTAAAACCATTATCTAAAGTTGCATCAGGCGGTGAATTGTCCCGTATCATGCTGGGAATCAAATCCGTACTGGCAGATAAGGATGAGATTGAGTCCTTGATCTTTGATGAGATTGATGTAGGTATCAGCGGAAGAACAGCACAAAAGGTATCAGAACAGCTGTCTGTAATCGCAAAGCATCACCAAATCATCTGCATCACTCATCTTGCACAGATTGCAGCTATGGCCGATACCCACTTCGTGATAGAGAAACAGACGGATGGTATTTCAACACAGACGATGATTCAGGAATTAAGTGAGGAAGAAGCAATCGAGGAATTATCACGAATACTTGGCGGAGCTGAAATCACGGAACGAGTGAAAGAAAATGCCAGAGAGATGAGAGAGCTGGCACGTACAGCGAAGAAATATAAGTTGTAATAATCAGAAATAAGTAGTAATAGATTAATATGGATTTTAAACATCAGTAATGAAACGGATATAACATTGAAGTTATCAGAAAACAAGAACAGAATTGATAGGAAAACAGGCTGAGGTAAACTAAAACATAGTTCTTAAGCCCTTTTACGAGTTAGTAAAATAAATCGATTTGCAGAATCGCTTTATTTAAAATATATCGTTTTAATTATGCACAAAAAAGTACATTTTTCTTATAAAAAAATCATCATTATCATCATAATGACAAAATAAACAAAGAAGCACTTGATATTTCCTTTGATATTAGGTAAAATAACATTGGATTGAGAAAATTTTGTTAAAAAATTATCAATACAATCCGTGCAACTGATTAATTGCTGTCGAATGGCAGTATATTATAAATTTAATTAATTTAGGAGGAATAAAATCATGGCAGTAAAAGTAGCAATCAATGGTTTTGGACGTATCGGCCGCCTCGCTTTCAGACAAATGTTTGGCGCAGAAGGTTACGATATCGTAGCAATTAATGATTTAACAGATGCAAAAATGTTAGCACACTTATTAAAATACGATTCCGCACAAGGTAGATATGCAAAAGGCGATACAGTAGTAGCGAAAGAAAACTCTATCGTTGTTGATGGTAAAGAAATCACTATCTATGCAAAATCTAATGCAGCAGAATTACCTTGGGGTGAACTTGGAGTAGATGTTGTACTTGAATGTACAGGATTCTATGTTTCAAAAGCAAAATCTCAGGCTCATATCGATGCAGGCGCTAAGAAAGTTGTTATTTCCGCTCCAGCAGGAAATGATCTTCCTACCGTAGTATTTGGCGTTAATGAAGGCATTTTAAAATCCACAGATACAATTATATCAGCAGCTTCCTGTACAACAAACTGTTTAGCACCTATGGCTGATACATTAAATAAATTAGCTGAAATCGAAAAAGGCTTCATGACAACAATCCATGCTTACACAGGTGATCAGATGGTACTTGACGGACCTCATAGAAATGGCGATTTAAGAAGAGCTCGTGCAGCTGCTGTTAATATCGTTCCTAACTCTACTGGTGCTGCTAAAGCAATCGGTCTTGTAATTCCTGCATTAGCAGGCAAGTTAGACGGAGCTGCTCAAAGAGTTCCTGTTCCAGCTGGTTCTATTACAGAATTAACGGCTATCGTTAACGCTAAAGTATCTGTAGATGATATCAATAAAGCAATGAAGACAGCATCTAGTCCTTCTTTCGGCTACACAGAAGATCCAATCGTTTCTTCCGATGTAATTGGAATTACTTGTGGTTCTTTAT